>NZ_JADDYG010000165.1:0-2507 GCF_015163535.1 Vibrio sp. OPT46
GGGCTTCCAGCGTTTATCACTTGCTTAATTCTCCAATTTCTTTGAGTACGAGCATAACAAATTGTTCAAGAGTGATTCGGCACGCGTGGCATTTTTACCATGCGTTGGTTTTAGTGGTTAAGGTGTTATGCGGAACCTTCGGTATTGCGTGCCTCACACCTTAACAAGGCGTTATGGCTCAAGGAGAAATATGTTAGTAGAACATGCTGTAGATTTGGGTGAGTTTGTAACCGAACTCCAAAGTGAGACTGATCGAGGGTTACCTTTGGTTGGTGCTGCTCTCATTGATGAAAAGCTGTCAAAAACACTGGAGTCATTTTTCGTTGGGGGTAAGTCGACCAAAAATCTGCTCTTTGGTGCTAATGCACCCATTGGGGACTTATCTTCTCGCGTTGAATTATGCCTTTCGCTTGGATTAATAGACCAATTTGAGTATCAAGAGATTCAAATTATTCGCAAAATACGTAATCAGTTTGCCCATCTTCGACATGGACTCACCTTTGACGATGAGAAAATAAAAGGTTTGTGTACTAGCCTCAAATCTCCTTTACCTGATGGTATGCCGAAGGAGCGGCAAACAGCAAGGTTTCGGCTTATTAACGCGATTGTATGCATCGTTCTAAGGTTGTTTTATCGTCCTGAGTGGGTTGCTAAAGAACAAAGAGTGCCAAAGCAATGGGTTCCAGACTCAACTTGGTACAACACCAATGACACTCCGCCACCAGAGAATGCAGGTTTTGTTGGGTTAGTCAGCAAGTCGCTGTGAGTTGCGCCATAACAAACTGTTCAAGAGGGATTCGCAACGCATGGCATTTTCACTATGCGTTGGTTTTAGTGGTTAAGGTGGTATGCGGTGGCTTTGGTATTGCGTTGCTCACCCCTTAACAGGGCGTTATACGTTTTGGGAAGATCGGAGGCAAGAAAATGTCTGAAGAAGCGATTAAACTAGTAAAGAACCTACTCGAAACAGATGATAATTATATAGAAAACATAATTGCATTATCGCGTATTGGAAACGAAATGTATGGGCAATGCTGGAACACTGATTACCACGTATTTGGTCTCATAGCATCGGAGACGGACCATTTACCACTTAATCATGTTCGTTTGAATTGCTCAGAGGAGTTTCTCGTAAAAGCTGATAAAGAGCTAGTTGAAACGATGAAGTTTTATCGTTCCGATGTTGTTAGTGCTTGCAATAAGATCATCAGAAATATAAACGTATAACAAAGCGTTTAAGGCAGATTCGCAACGCGTGGCATTTTTGGTTTTAATCGGCTTTAGTGTTTACGGCACAATGTTTTAGGTCGGTGGTCTGCGTTGCTCACTACTTAACGCGGCGTTATGTAACCAGCGAGAGTTTGACGAAAAATTCTGATAAATTAGAGCTTTAAGTTCTATGATTGTTAAATATGAATAAAGTGTTTTTCAAAGAATCAGCTTATATAATTGTAGGCTTGTTTCTTATTTACCTGTTGGTTTACCTGCTAGGTTCAATAACTGGAGTGGCAATTTATGCCTTCTATACATTACTTGGTATAACAGTTGTCTTGACTGTTCTATTGCTCAGTTACGCTTTTATTCCTAGCTTTTTGCATGAAGACTTCGATGAAGAACTGAAAAAAGGTGAAGCGGGGGAGTTTCATGTCATTTCGCTTCCTCTGCTTTTATTCTTTTCCTTTTCTCTAACTTCTTATTTAGGTTGGTGTAGTTATGGGGAAGGCTTCATGACTGCAAATAACAGTAATCCTTTAATTTGGTTAGCCTATGGAGTTGATAACTTTGTACGTGCTGCTTTTTTTGATTTTGCTGAAATATATGGACTAGACTTGTCAAAAATCGAGCATAATAGCAACTTTCTTCCATCAACGTTCGTATTTTGTTTTAGAACGGCAATGTCATTAAGCATTATTTCTGTAGCTTGGAGAGCGTTTAAACAGTTGAATAAAATTTAAAATAGTAAGGGTGTCCCCTCTCGAGGAGGGGACTGGAGATAGATCTCCAAATTTCAACTCTTGGGTTTTATGCAGCATCCATTCTGTTGTTGAAATTGTGGTGTCTTCAAAAGAGAAGTACCTGCTTCCGCAGAATCCTTGCCTGCTCCACAAGCTAGTGTTTTAGTTGCACCGGTCACCCAACGACGCATAACTCATTAGAGCCTTCATAGAATGTCTCCTTTATGAGTGAAGTTTTAACTTCAAAACGAAGTTTGCATGAATCAGGGTAAGCGATCAATGATCTTGTCATAGTCATGTGATAATGGTTACATAACAAAGCATTTAAGAGTGATTCCCAACGCTTGGCATTTTTCATTCTATCGTTGGGTTTTGTGTTTAAGGTGTTATGGTTAGGTTCAGTGGTAGCGTTGCTCACACCTTAATGCGGCGTTAGGCGACATGAGATAAACGGTAGAGTAGTGATAGTATCTTGGCGTGAATCTAGCTTCAGTTAATAGAAAAGGAGTGGATTAATGAATGGTAAAGCATTTGATAATTGGCAAAAATCTC
>NZ_JADDYG010000165.1:2517-4817 GCF_015163535.1 Vibrio sp. OPT46
AGGGTTATTTAAAAGGTTTCTCTACTGGAGAGAAAATATCGATAACCCTATGAGGAAAGCTAATCAGCCAGAAAATAGAACTTATGAGTATATGTTGGCAATAAGAGCGTCAGTTGACGAAGAGTATGCAAAAATAAATATCGCCTAACAAAGCATTTAAGAGTGATTCCCAACGCTTGGCATTTTTGGTGTCATCGTTGGGCTTTGTGTTTACGGTGGTATGGTTAGTTTCGTGGTAGCGTTGCTCACACCTTAATGCGGCGTTAGGCGACATGAGATAAACGATAGAGTAGTGATAGTATCTTGGCGTGAATCTAGCTTCAGTTAATAGAAAAGGAGTGGATTAATGAATGGTAAAGCATTTGATAATTGGCAAAAATCTCGAAAGAAAGGATGTTTAAATTGGCTTTTCAGAACAACTTTCGTCACAGCCATTTTGTACATGATTTTTAATGTTATTTTCCTTTATCCATCTTCTGATGCGGCAAGCATTACGATTTTCTTATCGGATAATGCTCTTAATTACTCAATTTACACGATCGGGATGTTTTTCGCATTTTGGGCTATTTGGCTATACAACGAATCTTCGTATGAGAAAGAAGTTAAACGTAGAAATGTCGCCTAACAAACTGTTCAAGAGGGATTCGCAACGCGTGGCATTTTTACTATGCGTTGGTTTTAGTGTTTAAGGTGTTATGCGGCGGATTTGGTATTGCGTTGCTCACCCCTTAACAGGGCGTTAGAACACACGGAGGCAATAAATGGCTGAATGGGAAAATCCAAGATATTTTGACAATAGTTATAGTCCTGATTTAGAGGTGACAAAACTAGACCTCTACAGGTTGCTCAATCAGTTTTTAGCTAGCAAAACATTATCGAAACTATGTAACGCAGATGGTGAGCTGAACCATGCTATGTACACACTCGATCCATTTTTTGAAGTTGAAGCAACTAGAATACTATTAAGTTCTGCTGTAATAGCGCGTGTGATAGATGATAAGCACAAAGACCTTCATCAATATAATACGAAAAGCGGAATCTTAATTCCGAACCTCAATGAGCCAGAAAACACTGTTGATCCTAACTTGAGAGAAGCCTGCAATAAAATCATTCATGCTGATACCATTAGATATGATGTCGAAGTTGAAGTGCAGGGCATGACTCAACGGTATTTCAATCCATACATATATTATTATGGTTCTTTGGGAAAAAAGCGTTGGAAAGCAACGTTGAATGTAGTCGATTACGTAAAGAACTATACGGACAATATCGTGTAAGTGTGCTCTAACAAACTGTTTAAGAGTGATTCGCAACGCGTGGCATTTTTATTATGCGTTGGTTTTAGTGTTTAAGGTGGTATGCGGGAGCTTCGGTATTGCGTTGCTCACACCTTAACAGGGCGTTAGCTGTTTGAGGAAAAAATGAGAAAATTCGATAAGCCGCTATTCTGGCTGTATATAAAAACAAGAGACTCATTGTTGTCATCTTTTAAGGGCTTTCTGGGAATGCTTTTAGTGTTGATCGGAGCAGCAGTAGTTTTAGGTAATGAATCCCCTGAGAATGTCTGGATTTCGGTGGGAATCATTTTATTAGTATTGAGTCTTCCAGTCTCAATGGGCCTGATGATGATAAAGCTCAAATTTAAGAGTTTTGCTGGATCAATACCTACAGCAGAACTAGCATATTTTTTACAGCACGATGAAGATGCAAAGTTAGATAAAGCTGTGAGAGGCTTATTTTCGTTATGCCTATCTTTTATGATTTACCTTTGGTTTACGATGGTAGCTATCGCAGCTCTTGGTATGTTGGGAGCAAAGCTCGTGTTGTAAAACACAGCTAACAAACTGTTTAAGAGGGATTCGCAACGCATGGCATTTTCACTATGCGTTGGTTTTAGTGATTAAGGTGGTTTGCTGCTGCTTCGGTAATGCGTTGCTCACCCCTTAACAGAGCGTTATGCGAATGGCACGCTGTTGATAATGATATTGCCAACAATTCAGATGTAAATATAATATATAAAACAAACAAATACCTCAGTTGGAAAAATGAAATCAATTAGTTCACAAAGAGTAATCTCCAGGGTTGAAAGTCTAATTAAAGATGGATATGCATTATTGGAAACGATAGAACCTCGTTTTGATAATGAAAAAGACAAAAAGAAAGGTCGATCTCGTGGAGAGTATGTGGATGAGCTTTTACACTTAAAGTTCGTTACTTCATCATTACATTTTATTGAAACTATTTTTGGGAAAGACTCCATCTTTTACATTCGATTCGACTCGCGCTTTGATGGGATCGCA
>NZ_JADDYG010000165.1:4870-34550 GCF_015163535.1 Vibrio sp. OPT46
GAAGAACCAGTCAAACTGAAGATAGCCTTATTAGAAGCAATGAAAGTTGAACTTGAGGAGGTTTGGTATTGGACAGCTCAAGGACTTGCTAATGCCGAAGTTTTTAACTGTATGCTTGAAGAGTCTGAACATTTATTAGAAAAGGGATTCAAAATTCCTGCTGCAGTACTTGCAGGTTGTGTTTTGGAGTCGCATATCAGGAAATTGTGCGAAAAAAACGATATCGATTTGTATGCGACAAAGTCTAATGGTGACATTTCAAATAAGAAAGCTTCTAGGCTTGCACAAGAGCTCACCCAAAACGATATTTTTAATAAAAATGACAGTAAAGAAGTCACTAACTATTTAGGTATCCGAAATAGTGCGGCTCATGGGCATTCAGAACAATTTGATGATGAACAGGTCAAGATTATGCAACTGGGAATTGCTGGAATAATTTCAAGAAACCCAATCTAAAATTCGCATAACAAAGCATTTAAGAGTGATTCGCAACGCTTGGCGCTTTCGCTTCGCTCAAGTATAGCCAAGCGCCGCTCACACCTTAATGCGGCGTTAAGTTTCTTTCTTGTGAGCGTAATCATAAGTCTTTAACTGCATGGAGTTGAAACTTGTCGGTCTAGTTCAATAGACTAGTAGTTACTATCGATTTATGAGTAAACAGTATATGAAATCAGCGGTAATTTCCTCTTGGAGTGTTGATGCGTTTCTATGTTTGAATCAACGTTTAGTCGATGTAATGTCAAGTGAGTACATTACAAGAATAGAAAATTTCATTGACGCATATGTCTTATATGACAAGGTCTACCTCCCATATAGATATAAGGACAAAGCAGAGCTAAAAGCGCTAGATTCTAATAGCTCTATATTTGAGTTCGTTGATCCTTCGACTCTAGAACACTCTGACGATATGAAAAATCATGTCTCAATCGATATAGGGCTTTATGAGCGTTCGTTTGATGAGTTATGTAATGAGGATAAGTCGTGGTTTGTTCAGCACCAACCTTCTTTTGGCGAAGAAGCTATTTTACACCCAGAATTGTTTAGTTCTGGTTTTATGACTCAACTGAGACTTTGGCAGTGGGGATTGATTAATGAAATGGGCAAAAACAATGCTGCAATTCCTCTGATGCCATTGTCTCTAGAGGCAATTGAAGTCTTTGATACAAGTAGAGAGAAATTAACTGAAATAGTTATTAACAAGTACTACCAATATGCGAAGGCCCATGAAGCCAAGTTTATTGCGTTAATGCAATATGAAACTGAGCCATTTATAGCTCAGTTGAGTAAAATGCCACCTTTGCTTAGTTTGTTTATTGATAGAACAAATCAGATAGAATGCGGGCTATCAACGCTGATAACTTTGCGTGATGAATTTGTCGATTTTCGTAAACTACGAGAAAGCTACACGGCTTCTATTCAGGAGGCAACAACGTTTGGTGAGCGAAACGATATAGTTTCTGATTGGAACAGTAAGTGGGATTTGTTGTGCAAAGGAGAGTTCAAAACCCCAAATCTGTTACGTAGAAAGGTATCATCCACTGAATTATCAAGTGCAATTGTAAGTCCTGGGACAGGTGGTGCAAAGGCATTTATTCACCACGTTTTAGAGCATTTTGAGTATAAAAAAAGCTACAAGCAGTTCAGAGTGTTTGGCACTATCAATCAGTGTTTGAGTAATATGGATATAAGTCAAAATAAGTTGAATAGCGTATTTGGTGTTGAAAGGTTCATCGAGTATAAAAAAACTTAACAATCTGTTTAAGAGTGATTCGCAACGCGTGGCATTTTTACTATGCGTTGCGTTTAGTGTTTAAGGTAGTATGCGGGAGCTTCGTTATTGCATTGCTCACACCTTAACAGGGCGTTAGCTTTCAAGGAGGAAAATTGAGCGCAAGTGACTATATCAAAGAGGTTCGTTCTAAGATTGGAACGATGCCACTTCTTATCCCCGGCGTTGCGGGTGTCATTTTAAATGAAAACAAAGAGCTACTACTTCAGCAAAAATCAGATGGCGCATGGAGCCTTCCTGCCGGAATGATTGAACCTCAAGAGTCGCCAGTGCAAGCATTGCTCAGGGAAGTTCGCGAGGAAACAGGTTTGGCTGTAAAAGTAGATCGCCTACTTGGTGTATTCGGCGGTGAGGGTTTTGGTTTTACATACCCAAATGGTGATCAAGTTGAATACACAGTTCTCATGTTCAAATGTGTAGTAGAAAGTTGTTCTCAATCCGCACTCGATGATGAAACGGTATGCCTTAAATGGTTTTCAAAAGGTAATATGCCAAGGCTTGAGCTGCCTTACCCGTTGGATTGTTTGTTTGCAGAAAATGATTCAACGTACTTCGTTGGCTAGAAAGCTAACAAATTGTTCAAGAGTGATTCGGCACGCGTGGCATTTTTACTATGCGTTAGGTTTAGTGATTAAGGTGGTATGCGGAGGCCTCAGTATTGCGTGCCTCACACCTTAACAAGGCGTTATAGCGCACGATAAAATTGAATATGGATGGTCATGGATAATATCGAAAAAGAGCTCTATCAAGCAGCAATAGAACTAGTAAATATGCGATATCCTTTTGGTTGGGGTGGAGCTGCGGCTGTTAGAACAGAGTCAGGAAAAATATTAACAAGCATTGCTCCTGATACTAAAAACGATGCTCTTTCACTATGCATGGAGGTGGGAGCGTATTTAGAGGCTCACAAACTCAATGAGCGAGTGACCCACTCATTATGCCTGTGTCGTGAGAGCGAGAACGATGAATTTCTAATTTTGTCACCATGCGGAGTTTGCCAAGAGCGCCTCGTCCATTGGGGTGGGGATGTCAAAGCAGCAATTACGACTTCAGGGAATGCATTGGTTTTCAAGACTATACGAGAATTAATGCCTCATCATTGGTCACTTGTAAACGGCAAAGCGCTATAACAAACTGTTTAAGAGTGATTCGCAACGCGTGGCATTTTTACTATGCTTTGGTTTTAGTGTTTAAGGTGGTATGCGGTGGCTTCGGTATTGCGTTGCTCACACCTTAACAGGGCGTTAGGCATCCGGAGGTCATATGTCAGCTGGTAAGAATGAAAAGTTCTTTATTGAAAAATTTGAAAGCGCATTTGGTTTTGGGAAATTGAGTGGTAAACAGAACTTCGACAATAACCAAAAGGGAGCTGATAAAGTTTCCATATCAGTAGACCAATCTATTAAGTTAGAAGATGGTACAACCATTTTAATTGAAATAGACTCAGCGAACATGGCTAAGCTACTCGTTGGTCAGTATGTTCTTCTTAATGGTCTGGTAAACCCTCAAAAAGAGCAGAACATTTTCTTAGTTGTTCATTATTTCAAAGACTACAATCCGCAAAGAACTCTCAAAAATCTCAAAGAGGTACGTAATCTGTACCCATCCTCAAATTGGCTGAAGTATTGTGCAATTCACGTAAATGAGCTAGATGAAATACTTTAAAACTGTTCTACCGTAGAAGATTTTTCAGCTTATATAAGAAGCAGAATATACTGAAAACATGCCTAACAAAGCGTTTAAGACGGATTCCCAACGCTTGGCATTTTCGGTTTGATTCAGCTTTAGTGATTACGGCACAATGGTTTAGGTAAGGTGGTAGCGTTGCTCACCACTTAACGCGGCGTTATGTACTTGGAGAGGAATATGGATTTTCTCGTAGGCGTAGACCTTCAAGATTCATTTGTTTTGGGGTGGAACTACTGCGATCAAACTTTGGAAATTGAACTAGAGTTCAGCATCTGGCCTGAGTCTGAATACTATAAAACTCCAAAGGTAGCTGAGTATACTTGCTATCGCTTGGGCTCTCTTCTGTTTAACGATGTTTCGAGTATTACTGGGCTCTTGAATCAAAGTGATATACAACCGACCCTAGATCCTGATGGCTCAAAAGACTATGGAAACATAGAATACTTCGAAAAGAACCAATCATGTTTCAAGGTTGTTGGTAGCTTTGGGACCATAGAGTTTGAGAGCTCAGATATTCATTTTGAGCTACGTACATAACAAACTGTTCAAGAGGGATTCGCAACGCGTGGCATTTTCACTATGCGTTGGTTTAAGTGATTAAGGTGGTATGCGGCGGCTTTGGTATTGCGTTGCTCACCCCTTAACAGGGCGTTATGTAAATCATGAGAATAAGGAGAATTGAGATGGAATTATCAGAAATTAAAGCGAAAATAATTGAGCTATTGGATGCTCAACTTGAACAAAAGTTTGAAGAATCAGATTTATCTGCGAGGCATTACAGTTTTACTAGCCCTGACTACGACTTCTCTTTTTCAGTATCACTTGTAAGGAATGTCAGCGAAACTCAATTAACTAACCGAATAAATCGCTGTATCAATAAAGCGAAAGAAGTTTCAAAACCTAATACACATTTTCAGTTTGACGAAAACTGTGGTTTATATATCGTTTAATTTCAGAAATTTACATAACAAACTGTTTAAGAGTGATTCGCAACGCGTGGCATTTTTACTATGCGTTGCGCTTAGTGTTTAAGGTGGTATGCGGCGGCCTTGGCATTGCGTTGCTCACACCTTAACAGGGCGTTAGCTTAAATCATTAACAAGGATGTGTAATGAGAAACAAAAAATGGGTATTTGCGGCGATTTTACTCATTGGCGGACCTTCACTATTGCCCTTTAGTTTGGAAGTGATTTCTGCAATCGAGTTATTTGGCTTTTTGGGCTTATGGACAATTTATTCACCCTATGCAGAATATTTGGTGAATCATCCTAGATTCAAAAGAGGTCTTTGCTTAGCGACGAGTTGGGATTTTCAGCCTCAAATGCTGTTCTCTCTAAGTGAGCTTAAGGCATGTCCCCAGTTAGTTTTCCATATGCTTCCAGTTCAAAGCATTATGGTTTGGACTCTGAATATTCTGTTTTGGGGTGGTGTAGCGTGGTGCTACTAATTTAAGCTAACAAACAGTTCAAGAGGGATTCAGCACGCGTGGCATTTTTGATATGCGGAGGTTTTTGGTGTTGAAGTGCTATGCAGAGGCTTGGTTATTGCGTGCTTCACCCCTTAACTGGGCGTTATACGCTTTATGGAAAATGATACAAAAAGGACGTTATGAAGTTATCTGAGTTACAAAGTCATATAAAAGAATTCGATTATGCGCCGGAGCAATCTGGACACTATTTTTTAAAACTAATCGAAGAAGTTGGCGAATTATCGGAATCTATTCGCAAAGGTAAAAGTGGGCAACCAACGCTAGATGAACTTAAAGGTTCAATCGCAGAAGAGTTATATGACGTCTTGTATTATGTTTGTGCTTTAGCCAATATTCACGGTGTAAACCTTGAGAAAACGCATGAACTAAAAGAAGTTTTGAACAAGGTTAAGTACAACCGCTAGAACGCGTATAACAAATTGTTCAAGAGGGATTCAGCACGCGTGGCATTTTTACTATGCGTTAGTTTTAGTGATTAAGGTGGTATGCGGTAGCATCGGTGTTGCGTGCTTCACCCCTTAACAAGGCGTTATGTGCTTTGGGAGAAAATGGAAATGGATATTCCCGACAGATTCAAAAATGTAAGATACGTTTCATCCCGTATTCCAGGTTGTAAAGATGATTCAGACTTAACGCTTGGAGCTAACTGTCAGGTCTTTGCTTATAACCTGCTTAAAGACTTCGGTCTAAATCCACCTAACTACCGTTCTAGTGAACTGTGGGGTGACTCAGAGTTTAGTGAAGTGGTCACTGAGTTAAGCCGCTAGATATCATGATGTACAACGACTCTACTGACTCATACGGAGCACACGTTGGGGTGTATGTCGGTAATGGACTTGTCTACCACCTTTCTTTATCCAATGGCGTACCCATGTTTGAGCGCCATTTAGACTTACTTCAACAAAGTAAGTATCAGTTTTTTATTGGCGCTAAGCGTATAAAACAGTTTGGTGCATAACGTAAGCACGCACATAACAAACTGTTCAAGAGGGATTCGCAACGCGTGGCATTTTCACTATGCGTTGGTTTCAGTGTTTAAGGTGGTATGCGGCAGCTTTCGTATTGCGTTGCTCACCCCTTAACAGGGCGTTATGTGCCAGTTCGGAAACGGAGAAATATTCGATGGAAAAGTGGTTGATAGAAGCGAGTGAAGCGTTGAGTGAAGCTCTATATGCGATTGCTTCTGGAGAAATTCCGAAGGAAAATATGTATCAGCTCGCATCAGTTTTTTACTCTAAACGAAATCATATGAACGATGATGCTCTGTTTGAAATGATGAATAACGAAATTGATGAGCAAGTTAAAACAGACTGGTCACTCGACCCTAACTCGAAAAAACAGTACAAGTTTCACTTTGTATCGTCTTATCTACTTTGCTTTGCCGTAGCAGGTAAAATTGATGAGTTCTTCTACGACCAAATCATGGAATACGTGAACGAGAACTTGGAGTTATTTGAAGATTAGGCCGACGTAAATCCGGCACATAACAAAGCGTTTAAGTCAGATTCGCAACGCGTGGCATTTTTGGTTTTAGTCGGCTTTAGTGTTTACGGTGGTATAGTTAGGTCTAGTGGTAGCGTTGCTCACTACTTAACGCGGCGTTAGTCGCCAGAAAAAGCTAGCAATCAAAATCATGTTTCTTAGCTCAAAATTTGGCAGCTGTTTGTTTGGTATACAGATTAATCGTCGATGGTCAAAACTCAGTTTCAGCTGTTTAAAGTCCAAAGTTTTGCAAGTGTCCAAGCGGTTGTTTTGTTCTTTGGTGCTGACAGAGCAGGGCAATCGAGAGTCTATTTTTGGTTGCAAATCCGCTCGGTGAGTTTGTTGGGTACAAAAGCCGATTTACTCGCTGAAATGACGTTTTCTCTGGTGTTGTAAGTTCCACGTGGTTTCAGTGACTTTGTTGAAAGTCCGCACTGTGAGATTGGCTTTCCAAACGCGCTTTTGGGTGTTGTTAGTCCGTTTTCTGCGGCGTTGTTTGTTCCAAGTGGTTTCATTGAATAGCCGCTTTGAGACTACGCCTGACTTAAGTGCATCAAAGCACATAAAGTTTGTTGTTCGCAAAGTTTAGTTTGGCTTAAAATTGTCGCTCGGTGCCTCGCGACTAACAAACTGTTTAAGAGTGATTCGCAACGCGTGGCATTTTTACTATGCGTTGGTTTAAGTGATTAAGGTGGTGTGCGGCGGCATCGGTATTGCGTTGCTCACACCTTAACAGGGCGTTAGTTGCCTACGAGGAAATAGAGGCTTAAATGAATAAAATTACAAATAAGAAAATAGAAAACTATAGTAAGTACCTCAAAGAGAAAAGTCGTCCGCCTAGCCGCGGGGGGAATACGAATGCTCTACATGCACATTATTTAGTTGTTGACGGTGAAAGTTACAGCTTTCTTGCCCTTGGTTCACAACAATGGGTGTTTAAAACCGATTTAGTTTCATTCGAATATGAGATTAAAGGTACATACAAAAATATACTTGTCGATACACTTAAAACGGTGGATAAGAATGGCAATGAGGTCGTGCGTGGGAACCGTGGCTTTAAACGCCAGCTGAGAACCGCTGATGCTCGTATGCCGGTAAGTCGTCGCGAGATGAACAGCTTTAAATAGGTCGGCAACTAACAAGCAATTTAAGAGGGATTCACAACGCTTGGCACTTTTGCTTTTACTTAAAATTTAGTGTTTATGGCACAATGTTCTAGGTTGGGTGGTAGCGTTGTTCACCCCTTAATTGGGCGTTATGTGTTTTTGGAGATTGAAGTATGGAACATAACTTTGAACGGCTAAAAGAGCATATTTTACCTTTATCGAACTCAAGTGAGTTTCATCACGCCAAAAATGAATGGTTGCTTGTTGGTGTCGAGATTCAAGAAGACTTTGATAGTTGCCCTTGTGGTCAGCCGATAAAAGAGCTTTGCTACATTGAAAATCAATTAAATGGGAATAAAACTCACGTAGGAAATGTGTGCGTAAACAGGTTTATCGGTATTGATACAGGTAACTTATTTGCAGGTCTCAAACGTATAGCTAAAGACGTGAATGCAAACGCCAATGAAGACTTAATTATCCATGCTTATAAATTAGGTTACATCTACGAAAACGAGTATCGATTTTTGATGCAAACAAAACGCAAACGTAGCCTTTCCGAAAAGCAGGTCGCGTGGAAACAAAAAATTAATCGCCGCATACTTCACCAGACAGTAGTGAGAAAAAACACATAACAAACTGTTTAAGAGTGATTCGCAACGCGTGGCATTTTTACTATGCGTTGCTTTTAGTGTTTAAGGTGGTATACGGCGGCATCAGTATTGCGTTGCTCACACCTTAACAGGGCGTTAGTACTGGGTTGGCATCAAAGGCTAAAAGTTTCTGTTTTTATTGGTTTCTTTTCCTCGCTTTACATCTGATCAAATGTGCCTTTCAGGTTCGCTCCGGTGGCACTAGATGTGAAGTTTTCGCTTTGGGTTTATCGTTTACGGTTTCTAACTTTCGGGCTATTTCTCTGGCGTGGTTTCTTTGGCGCTGAGAAATTTTCGGAAAAACAAGCGTTTCTTTGTCGCAGCTGTTCAAGTTTGAAGCCCGTATTCTTTGCTAATTTGAAAACAGTGAAAAGGGCAGTGAAGCATGTTTTTCTTCTAGCCAACTTACGTCTTGAAGTTAGTTTTCAGTTTGGCAGTTTTCCGTTTAGCTTCATGGTTTTAAGCCAACAGCTTCGTGCTATATTTCAATGTATTGGTATGTACCAAAGGCTTTGCGGGCAGCGTACTAACAAACAATTCAAGAGGGATTCGTAACGCGTGGCATTTTTACTATGCGTTAATTTTAGTGATTAAGGTGGTTTGCAGCGGCATCAGTGTTGCGTTACTCACCCCTTAATTGGGCGTTATGTACCTAAGGGGTATCTGGAATTATGAGTGATTTTGTTCGTAAGGTTGGTGAAAACTGGAGTCAGATTGGTGCTGGCGCTAGTATAAAACGTCAATCAGCTGGTGCGACGAATCATGTTTTTCGTATCCAATCCTCAGAGACTTATTATCTTAGAAAATATAGTGTTCGCAATGTTGCTAAGATCAAGTTAGAGCATGAGCTGCTGAGAAAGTTATCGCAAAATTTGAATACTATAATTGCTCCTGTTTTGACGCGCGATCACCACTCCTTTTGTAAAATAGGTGATGAGTTTTATGCTCTATTTCCTGAAGCAAAAGGAACGTTAATCGAAAAAAGTGCTCTGTCTGCGTTTCATGCTTTTCAGTTGGGAAAAGCCCTTGCTGACCTGCATGTTCAACTCGCTTCCGAGGTTGGAAACGACTTTCCAACAATTGAGCTTTCTTGGGATAAAAGTGCTTGGGTCGATAGACTACAAAAAATAGTCGCAGCTATTGAAACAAATAGTGAATTTGATATGAATAACTCGGTGCTACGAAGAGTAAAACAACAGCGTGATTATCTAGCTAGCTCAGAAGCTACGCACTCATATACCCCGTTAACAAGCAGGCAACTAATCCACGGCGACTTTCATCATTTCAATGTCTTTTTTGATTCTAATTGCACAGTAAGCGATGTGATCGACTGGGATTTAGTGCAAAACATGCCTCCTGGTTATGAGTTGGCGAGAGCATGCATGTATATGTTCGATTTGGAGCTTCATAGGTCATTAGCTTTATTAAAAGGCTATCTGTCTGTCAAGCCTCTATCCCGATTAGAGCTTAACGATGGAGCAAAGGCGTGGGCTGTTTACGCCGACCACTATGTGTGGGCTTTGGAGGAAGTATTTTTAAAAAATAATACAGCGGCACAGAAGTTCATACCTCAAAGGGACTTTATCTCTTTTATGGAGCAATGGCTCCAAATTGAAAGTGCCTTGTTTTGAGGCGGTACATAACAATCTGTTTAAGAGTGATTCGCAACGCGTGGCATTTTTACTATGCGTTGGTTTTAGTGTTTAACGTGGTATGCGGTAGCATCGGTATTACCTTGCTCACACCTTAACAGGGCGTTAGGTGCTAGAGGGAAAAGGTAGATATGGAAATCGCTTTTCGGCAAATAAGTATCGATGATTTAGACTTATGTGTTGATGCTAGAAAAGATGCATACTTTTGTAGTTTCGGTCATTACGACGGATTCGATGATTTCATTAGTGGTTATCGCGAGCGAGTTATTGAGCGTTTGGTGACTCCAGAGTGGTTCTACATTCATATTTTTGTTTCTGGTCAGTTCGCAGGACAGTTGGAGTTTCGCAGTTTTTCACCAGAGCCTGAAACTGGTTATGTGCATCTGATTTATTTAAAATCAAATTTCCGTGGCTTAGGGCTAGCTCCTAAGTTGCAGGATTACATCGCAAATGTCTTGTTTAGAGCAGGTTGTAAGCGTGCAGTACTTTCAGTAAGTCGAACTAACACTAGGGCTCTTACTTTTTACAAGCGCCATAATTGGGAGTTTGTGCGTAAGAATCCAAAGCACGATGAAACTGACTTTTATCAGCTGTGGTTACGCACCTAACAAATTGCTTAAGCGTGATTCAGCACGCGTGGCATTTTTAGTATGCGGTGCTTTTGGTGTTGAAGTGCCATGCGGCGGCTTGGTCATTGCGTACTTCACACCTTAGCAAGGCGTTAGTTCTTAAAGTTGTTTTAATATCAGTGGAGTAAGTATGTTTACAGGCATAGTTCAGGCGGTAGCCGAAATTGTTGATGTGACAGATCAAAGAGGGATTAGAACTTTTGTTATCGACTTCCCTAAAGGGTTTTGTACTGATCTAGAAATTGGGGCAAGTATTGCTATTGACGGTGTGTGTCTGACAGTCACTGAAATACAGTCAGATGTTCGTGTTAAGTTCGACGTAATGCTGCAAAGCCTCTTGATCACAACTCTGAGTAAGTATTGCTCATCCCAATTAGTTAACGCTGAGAGAGCCGCAAAAGATGGGGCAGAAATTGGCGGTCACCCGCTATCTGGTCATGTGGACTTTAATGTAGCTATCGTCGACGTAAAACAAATTGAGGATAACTATTGTGTTCGCTTAGCACTCCCTGATGCTTGGAAAAGATACGTTTTCCCTAAAGGTTATATAGCTCTAAATGGAGCGAGCTTGACTGTAGCTGACGTAAATAAGCATGAAGGTTGGTTTGAAGTTTGGCTTATTCCTGAGACTCGTAGAATGACTGTTTTCGAATCAAAAGCCAGTGGTGACTTTATCAATATAGAAATCGAGCGTGGTACCCAAGTAGTTGTTGATACGGTTCGTGACACGTTAAATGAAAACCTTGGACCACTATTACCATTGTTTGAAAAACTCCTTTTAGAGCAAGGTGTTGATTTGGATTCACTAGGCTATAAACCTCAGGCACTCAGTGGGTCAAAGAACTAACAAACTGTTTAAGAGTGATTCGCAACGCGTAGCATTTTCACTATGCGTTGTGTTTAGTGTTTAAGGTGGTATGCGGCGGCATCGGTATTGCGTTGCTCACACCTTAACAGGGCGTTAGTTGCCAACGAGGAAAACGCAGCTAAAACAGAGTGTTTAGGTCTAATCGTTCGTGTGCTTTGCTCTATTTTGCACTTCGAACTTCGGGTTCTTGGTTCGCGGAAATTGAGCTTCGATCTTTTCCTAGTTTGGTTTGCCGTTTCAGAAGCCGATTCGCTTGTTGAGAGTCAGCTCTGTGATATTGTCTTTTCAAATGAGCTTTTTGGTGTTGTGAGCCCGTTCTCTACGGCGCTGTTTGTTCCAAGTGGTTTCAGTGACAGGCGCTTAGAAACTGCGCCTGATTTGAGTTTTCCAAAACACGTAAAGCTAGTGTTGGCAAAGCGGTAATTAACTTCAAATCAAAGCTTTAGGTTTGGCAACTAACAAAGCATTCAAGAGGGATTCACAACGCTTGGCAGTTTTGGTTTGAATTGGCTTTAGTGTTTACGGCACAATGGTTTAGGTTAGGTGGTGGCGTTGTTCACCCCTTAATGCGGCGTTAGCAGACAAAAGTAAATCAAGGAAGAGGGTACGTTATGTCTGATAAAGTAATTAAGTCTTCAACAGCTACAATTCAAGTCGGTGCGACTAAAGCCGATGGGAAATTGGAACTAACGGAGTCGGATTTAATTTTTACTCCGTACAACGAAAAGTTGGGTTTTGGTCCATATCAATTAAAGCGCCAAGACATTGCTGCCGTAGCTAAGTGCTTGGGCAAAGGTGGTGGTGTAATTCCAATCACTACGGATGCATTTCGCATAAAACTAGCCAACAATACGTGTTATGAGTTTATTGTAGCGAAGCCAGAGCAATGGATAGATGCACTCGTTGAAATTGTCAGCTAACAAACTGTTCAAGAGGGATTCGCAACGCGTGGCATTTTTACTATGCGTTGAGTTTTTGGTGATTAAGGTGGTATGCGGCGGCATCGGTATTGCGTTGCTCACCCCTTAACAGGGCGTTATGTGCTTTAGGAGAAAACGATGAATAAGTGTCTAATCATCATATTAGCTAGTCTTTCATTTGGTGCTCTTGCTGAAGAAGAGTCCATTGACTGTAATAATGCGATGACCACAATCGAGATAAACCAATGTACTGCTATTGAACTAGAGTCAGCACAAGTTAAATTAGACAAATATCTAAACACTAGCTTTGAGCACAACTCTCATGACCCAGAACTGATCGCAGCAATTAAGCTTGCTCAACAGGATTGGCAAGCATATATGTCCTCTCACTGTGATTCGGTTTATACGCAATGGCGTGATGGAACTATTCGTGGAGTTATGGCGATATCGTGCAAAACTAAGTTAACTAAGCAAAGAACGCACGAGTTATGGGAAAACTTTTTAACTTATATGGACAGTACACCACCAGTTTTACCGGAGCCAAGTGTAGAGTAGGTTTCAATCACGCACATAACAAACTGTTCAAGAGTGATTCGCAACGCGTGGCATTTTTGCTATGCGTTGAATTTAGTGATTAAGGTGGTATGCGGGGGCTTCGGTATTGCGTTGCTCACACCTTAACAGGGCGTTATGTGCTTGGAGATCAAATGATAAAACAGCCTCCTTACAAAGTTGAGTTTGGTCAATCAGGAGAAGTCCCTCCGGCGCACGTTGCTGCCATAGATAATACCTCAATAAAGTTAAGCAATAGCAGTCGAGATGGTGATACAGGCGGTCGTATTGATGAGCTTGCTCTCAATGGTGGGATTCAATCAAAGGAAACCAAACAGACGATGCTTGAGCTCAATAAGCAGGGTTTTGTGTTTGCTTACGATGATAAAGCTTATATTTCACCTAGCCATTTTATGAAGCAACTTTTATTGAGCGGTGACCTAAGAACATCATTCAAAGAAATCAGTTGGTCAAGCCCAAAGCAATGGTGTCTTACAGAGTATGAATTTGAGCAACGCACATAACAAACTGTTCAAGAGGGATTCGCAACGCGTGGCATTTTTACTATGCGTTGATTTTAGTGTTTAAGGTGGTTTGCGGCGGCTTTGGTATTGCGTTGCTCACCCCTTAACAGAGCGTTAGCTTACAGTCTGAAAAATCAAACAAATATAGCTGATGTTAGGTAGGGCATATCGTCAAAATGAGCTAACTGATGGGCAAATATTTTGGCTGTATCAGCAGTAGTAAGTAACATTTTTTTAGCGGTATTTTTACCGTGTGTGGTCGTAACGTTACTTGGTCTTGTTTTGTTGGTGGTAATTTCAGCTCCGCCTCTGTTTCATTTATGGCAAAGTTTTGCACTTGAAAGTAGCAAATCCAATACGAGCCTTGGTGGGTGAAGTTCCGTGAGTCTCCACGCTCGGCGGTTTTGTCAAAGCTCAAGTTAATACTAAGTTCATCGCCTGAAGTTCTCGGCTATGTTTATAATCTCGACTTCACGTTTAATGTCAAAATAAGTGGTTGTTTTAGTTTGGAATGCTCGGAAAGTAATAAGCTAACAAAGCGTTAAAGACGGATTCGCAACGCGTGGCATTTTTCGTTTGCTTTGGCTTTAGTGTGTACGGCACAATGTTTTAGGTCGGTGGTCTGCGTTGCTCACCACTTAACGCGGCGTTATAACCACGACATAAAATGGAGTATTTATGATAGCAAGAGAATGGAAAGCTACTTGCCCTAAAGAGCATGAAGAAGGGTTTATTGCATACCTGTATGAGACAGGAATCAAAGATACATCTAGTACACCGGGTTTCCTCGGTGCTCAAATCCTAAATCGAGATTTAGGCGATAATGCTGAAATCACTTTGTTGACCTATTGGGAAGATCTCGAATGTATCAAAGCATTTGCTGGTGAAAATATCAGTGTCGCTAAATTGTATCCAGAGGATGAAAAGTACAAATTGAATCCAGATCGTCATGTTAGCCACTATGAAGTCCGTGAGAATATGTGGTTATAACAAACTGTTTAAGAGGGATTCGCAACGCGTGGCATTTTTACTATGCGTTGTGTTCAGTGTTTAAGGTGGTATACGGCGGCATCGGTATTGCGTTGCTCACCCCTTAACAGGGCGTTATGTACTTTAAGGAAAATTGTAACCAACTCTAAAGGATCGAGAGTGATAGATCATTTTGAAATTAAGGTAGTTGCATTCGAAGAATGTCGTGTGTTTTACAAGAATGTGCTAGAGCCATTGGGTATTGAACTCAAGTGGTCAGATGAAAATGCTGCTGGCTTTGGGCTTTCGAGCGAGCCAAATGTAAGGTTTCTAATTGAAAAAGGCGTCAGTAATTCTAAGTGCCATATTGCTTTTTCTGCATCAAACAAATTACAAGTTTCTGCGTTTCATCAAGCGGGGTTATCTTTAGGTGGTAAATGCAACGGTAAGCCTGGTTTACGAAAAAACTATGCTCCAAACTACTACGCTGCGTTTTTGATTGACCCTGAGGGCAACAATGTGGAGTCAGTGGTGTACCTTTAGCACGTACATAACAAATTGTTCAAGAGTGATTCGGCACGCGTGGCATTTTTACTATGCGTTGGTTTTAGTGGTTAAGGTGGTATGCGGAAGCTTCGGTATTGCGCGCCTCACACCTTAACAAGGCGTTAGCTAAAAGGGGTAGATATATTGTCAATTGATCGTCCTAAGCTATATAAAAAGCTAGAAGAGAATGAGATCGAAAAAGTATTGTTTTCAGATCCTCTTACTGAAACGACCAGAAAATCACGCAGAAATTTAATGATTGCATCTGTGATGTGTTTACTAATCTCAATTTTAAATCTAAAAGTCACAGGGTTTCTTGGTCTCAAAGCGGAAACTGAAGCAATAGAAAGTGAGTTAGTTAAGGGGATTGGTGCAATTATTGTTATCTACTACTTTGTTGTTTTTATTCTTTACGCCACCATAGACATACTCGCATGGAAGTTTGATCGAGAAAAAACATTAATATCTGGGCATCAAGAGCTTGTCGAAGCTATCGAACGGCACTTTTCAGTTACGATTGAGCATATTGACTATTCTGTACGCGACTTAAGTAATCTATCTCCAGACAGTAGAATGCAAGACCAAATATACAATAGTGAAGCTATTGGTAGGGCAACACAGCTAATACAAGGAACTAAAGATGGTATCGATAGCTTCCGCAAAGATGCTGAGCCATTTATCAATCAATGGCTCAAACGAGTCAATAAAACAAGTATTCTCAACACTAGGTTTTTTATTCGCTTAGTAAGCCTATATGGCTTTGATTTAATCTTTCCATCTTTGATGGCTTGTTTAGCTGTTTACAAATCATACACAGGTATTCATTTAGCTGTGACGGCAATTTTTAGCTAACAAATTGTTCAAGAGGGATTCGCAACGCGTGGCATTTTTACTATGCGTTAGGTTTTGTGGTTAAGGTGGTATGCAGTGGCATCAGTATTGCGTTGCTCACCCCTTAACAAGGCGTTATATTTTTTGAGGGGCTATGAAGAAACAATTAGCGTTAATTTTTTCATCAGCTACAACTATATTGAGTGCAGTCTGGTTGTGGAAAGAGGGCGGTTATGAACCAGCAATTGTTTTAATTGGTGGTGTTGGTGGTTTGATTCTTTCCTTGTACCCCACTAAGGATGAAAATTCTGATAAGTTTCCAGCCCCGACACATATAGAGCATGAAGTTTTAGATGAACTCTATATACACATCTTGCATGTTGAAGGAACTATTAATAAGAGTTTTCTTGATCGACGACTTTGGAATGAACTTCAAGACAACTTAGATCAACTAAAGCGTTTTTATCATAAAAATAAGATTAAGTTCCCTGATACATTAGATCAAAAGGTGCTTGAGGTTATTATGATTGGGCGGAACGTGATGAGTTCGGAAATTAATCAATCTATACCAACAGAGCTAGCAAGTGCTTATCGTAGTTCAAAAGACAATGTTATCGCTGAAATTCGGTTACTAAAAGGTATCGAGCACTAAAATATAACAAACTGTTTAAGAGTGATTCGCAACGCGTGGCATTTTTACTATGCGTTAGGTTTAGTGGTTAAGGTGGTATGCGGCGGCTTCGGTATTGCGTTGCTCACACCTTAACAGGGCGTTATATTCTAAGGAGAAAATTTGAGCAATTTTGATTTTAAACCCAAAGATAAATCTGAGTATATTTCTATATTCTCTCTATGGGACAAAAAGTTAGGGGTTATCGCCAACCTCAAGTTTCTGATTATTGAAATGTTTTTTGGCATCCAGATTGTAGAATTATTGACCGATACAAACTCTATTGAGTTGTCAAAATCAGGACCTATTTCCTTGGGTAAGGCTGGTGAATCCGACAATGGTATGGTTGGAGGTTTGAGTAAGTTTATTCCTGCTACGTTAATGACAAAAGTAATCGAGAAATCGATTGCTGAAATGTTGTTCTATAAATACTTAGGTACGTATAAGTTCATTATTATTGCGGATAAAGACTGTATACCTTCTGGTTCTTGGCGAGTTGCAGAAGTAACTGAAGTTCTTTATCGGTTAAATAAACATGAAGCACACCAGTTGGTACCATATAAAGGAAAAATGACTCTGATTTGGACGTCTTTGGAAACGCTTGTAGCTTCAGTTTCATGGATTAGCACAAATTCACTTGAAATTACGTTGTTGTTAACTGGTGTAATGGAGTTTCTTCGTAGGTTCCGAATATAACAAACAATTTAAGAGTGATTCGTAACGCTTGGCGGTTTTACTATGCGTTGAGTCATGTGTTTAGGGTGCAATACTGTAGCTTCGGTGTTGCGTTACTCACACCTTAATTGGGCGTTACATGCTTTTTAATATCTGAGCTAGCGTTTAAAGAGTGCTACAAAACTTAAGGATATAGTTATGAATGAAGGCGATCATTTAGTTTCACCCCGGTTGGGCTACACCCATCATGGCTTATATATCGGAGACGGTATGGTTATTCACTATTCGGGTTTTTCAGAGTTTTTGGATAAAGGTAGTATTGAAATCACGACGCTTAGCGAATTCTCACAAGGACATAATGTGAGTATTAAAACTCATTTGGTTCCAGTTTATACTGCAGAAGAAAGGGTTCAGAGAGCTTACGAAAAGCTCGGAGAAGATAGTTACAACTTAGTTTTTAATAATTGCGAGCATTTTGTTAACTGGTGTTTTAATGGTTTTAAATCTAGCTCGCAAGTAAATAATGTTGTTTCAGTAGCTGGGGCAGCAGGACATGAATACATGAAAAGAAAAGCTGTAGAAACTACAGCTTCAGTAGTGGCACAGCAAGCAACTAGAATGACCGCAACCAAGACAGCGGAGGTAGCTTTAACTTCTGCAGTTGCGAAGACAGCTGTGTCTACAACAGCAGGAACTGTAGCTGGTGTAACAGCCGCTAGTACAGTAGGAGGTTCAGCTGCCACTGGTGTTGTCGCCGCTGTTGCTACTGGGTCTCTTGCCTCAGCTGCTGCGCCTGTCGCTATTGCTGTTGGTGTTGGGTACGGCGTTAAGAAAGTGTTTGATTGGCTTTGGGATTAAATAGTGACAATCATGTAACAAACTGTTCAAGAGGGATTCGCAACGCGTGGCATTTTCACTATGCGTTGGTTTTAGTGTTTTAGGTGGTATGCGGCGGCTTCGGTATTGCGTTGCTCACCCCTTAACAGGGCGTTAGCTTGCGATGTCAATATTTGAGGCTATTCGCGTCAAAATTAGAATCAATTTTATTAGTGATAGTAATATGAATTATAAGTGTTATGGGCATTTCTACTCATCTAGTGAACTAAATTTTCGGGATGTGCTCCTAATTACAGACTTAGATGATATTTCGGATGACACCCAGATTGATTTACTAATGGTTATGATGAACCCAGGTAGTTCTGAACCAAAAGACCAGAATGTTAAAGTCACAATATTCTCAAAATCATGTGTGCTGACAAAGCCAGATAATACTCAATCTCAAATTATGAAGGTCATGGCCGATAACAACTTTCGCACTGCTATTGTTATAAATTTATCAGATGTAAGAGAATCGAAAAGTAGTCTGTTTACAAGAAAGTTAAAGGGGCTTTCATTTGGCTCGTTTGGCGACAGGCACTCGATCTTCTCCGAGAATAGGAGCGAAGAACTGGATCAGATTTTAGAAAAATGTAAGACATCCTCAGTTGTTTTTGCTAGTGGGGTTAATTACAAACTACGTTTTCTAACATCCCGAGCAGTCTCTAAGTTTGATGCGTATCGAATAGCTGGAAACAAGAGTAAAAAAGGTCTTTTCTACCACCCGTTACCTCGTTCAAAAGAAAAGCAGCGGGAATGGGTTCGTGATATAAATGAACAACTTAAACGCTTAACAAGCTAACAAACTGTTTAAGAGGGATTCGCAACGCGTGGCATTTTTACTATGCGTTGAATTTAGTGATTAAGGTGGTTTTCGGCGGCTTCGGTATTGCGTTGCTCACCCCTTAACAGGGCGTTATGTAGCAAGGAGGATAGATATGCTTAAGTTTATGAATAAAAAGGCTTATGTTCAGTCAGTGGCTAAAGATGTAGCTCCTAAGCTGTGTGCTAAATTTGGGAAAAAGAACACCTATTCGTTTCATGAGATTAGTTGGGTATTGAACCAGATTAATCGCAGCAATGACCGATTCTATAAGTCAGTTTCTTATGGCATGTTGCTGCCATACAGTAAAGAGTTGGCTTTGGAACTACATGAAGATCTAGGCGACTTGTTGGATTTTCAAAAGTCTGTTGGAAAGATCCTATTTAACGTATCTGAAGTCCCATCATTTGAAAGCTACTTACTATATGCAGAAGTAAATGTAGAACCTAATAGTAAAGTGACGAATACCAGTCTAGATAGTTCTGGTGGTATAAACCTTTTTGATTTGGGTAATGGCGAATAGCTACATAACAATCTGTTTAAGAGTGATTCGCAACGCTTGGCATTTTTACTATGCGTTGCGTTTAGTGTTTAAGGTGGTATGCGGAGGCATCGGTATTGCGTTGCTCACACCTTAACAGGGCGTTAGGTTTTCTGGAGACTTTATGGATATATCGGATTGGCTGAAAATCCCTGCAGCACTATCTGCTTTTGTCGTTTTGAGCAAGTTTCTATACGACGTAGCTAGTGGTAAACGAACAAAGCTAAGAGAAGAATACAGGTTTGCTAAAGAGTTGCTGAGTGATATTAGTACAGAGGAATTACATCCCTATGTGAAAGAAAAGGGTTATCAAGCGTTGGTAGGTTCTCCGGATATTTCCGTAGAAGAAATCGAGTACATTCTAACATTAAAAAATCCAGTTAAATGTTTAAAGGATTATGTTCTTGCTCGCGGATACTTAGAGAAAATAGAATCTAGGGGAAACACGCATCTACGATTTAAGCCTAAGTATCAATCGAAAAGAAAAAGGCTTATTTTAATCATTTGGTATCTCGTGTGGTACGTTGTGTTTGCTTTTTTAGTCGCGAGCCCATTTGTTTTGAATCATTGGTATGACTTTACGCCTACAGACCTTTTAATACTTGTTAGTATTTCTGGTGCTACTTTTGCTTTCCCTGCATGGATAAGTTTGCAGAGTGGGGCAAGAATAGTTAGGGGGCAAAGTTTGGTGGAAAATCAAAGGTGTCATTCGTGGGAGCTAGTGACACAAACCTAACAAAGCATTTAAGAGTGATTCGCAACGCTTGGCAGTTTCGCTTCGCTCAAGTTTAGCCAAGCGCCACTCACACCTTAATGCGGCTTTAGCCGAATTTGGAGAGTTCAGTGGAATTTTATAGAGACCTATTTACAAGTGTTGGCTGGTTTATACCCTCTAACTCTACAATGGGCTATATCAGTACTATCGCAAAAGAAATCGAAAGTACTGAAAAGCCAAATATTGAACCATTTCTCGAAGAGCTGTATTCCAGCCTTAATCAAGCTGCTATGGTTACTGAGCGCTATCCTGCTGTGCCTTATATTTGCGAGTATAAGGATATTATTGCTGGATCCATTGAAGCTCATTTTTTGGGGCTAAACTATGCGGCGGTGACGACTTTAATGCCAGTGGTTGAGGGAGTTGGTAATAAGTTAGTAGATGAGTGGGGAGTTGAGCGGAAATTTTGGAATGGCAAGAGGATGGTAACAAAAGGTACAAGAGTTTTGTTTTCCGATCTAGCCAAAAAATGTAGAGAACATGTTATAAGTAATGAACTTGGCATGGTAAGTGAAATAGTTCCCGCTTTAGAAGCATTTGAGCACTATTTAAAGAATAATTTTTATATTAGCTCTACTAAGTATGCTTTTGAAGATAAAACTAATAGGCATGGAATTTTACATGGCTCATTCAAAGATTCTGATTATGGTGTACCAATGAACTTTTACAAAACTATTGGTGCTGTAGAGTTTTTGTGCTTCATTATATCTCTTAAAGAGCCTATCAGTTTTTTTGCACCGTCACCTACAGATAAATCCTATCAGCTTGCTTCATACTATGATTCTTGCAAAACAAACAGTTTAGTCAGGCGAAAAATATTCGGCTAACAAAGCATTTAAGAGTGATTCGCAACGCTCGGCATTTTCGCTTCGCTCAAGTATAGCCGAGCGCAGCTCACACCTTAATGCGGCGTTATGCGCTCGCAGAAATGGAGATAATCAATCATGGAAGATTTAGCTAATTCGTTAAGAAGTTCTGGCCTAAAAGTCAAAATTAAAAAAGGAAAAATTGCAGTTCGGCTTGACGGGCTTTCAAATCCGGTTTCGATAATAAAAGATATACCTGCTGATGAGTATAAAGTGAAAACTAATGATTCGATTCTATCGATAATTGCCTGTCTTTTGCTATTTATTGGTCTGTCAGGTATTTATGAGTTTAGTGGTAATGCTTTGATAAATATTGCACTTATCTCCGTTTCTATATTGTCTTTTGTTACAGTGTTACTTACAGAGTTTAAGCTGACTAAATTACGCGCTACTGTAGTTGCGTTCAATCGTGGAGAACGCGCATAACAAATTGTTCAAGAGTGATTCGGCACGCGTGGCATTTTTACTATGCGTTAGTTCTAGTGGTTAAGGTGGTATGCGGAAGCTTAGGTATTGAGTGCCTCACACCTTAACAAGGCGTTATGCAGCAAGGACGACATTGGTGTTTTGAGATGAACATTGATGAAAGAATAAAATCACTTAGTAAAGTTCTTAATAACTTAATTAGCGCAAAATCAATAATGTATAACGAGTGGTCACCAAAGTTATACTCGAAAGAGTTGCAAGGTTCTGCAGGGGTTTATCATTTCTACGAGGAATCCGGCAAAGGCATAAGATCACTGTATATTGGTAAAGCTGGAGTAGGCAAAGGTGGCAATTGGGACCTGTACCAAAGGCTGAAACAGCATTTTCAACCATCTCAGGAAAACACTTACCTGGGTAAATTTGCCAAATCAAAATCGTTATCTGGAGAAGAAGCGTTGGAACTTCTCAATGGTTCTCAAGTTAAACTTCAATGGGTTAGTTTTAAACCAACTAGCAACCTTGAGAAAAAACTCATGAACATCGAGTGTTTCTGCAAAGCAGTTTTAGATCCTAAATATACCGATGAATGATCTGCATAACAAAGCGTTTAAGACGGATTCCCAACGCTTGGCATTTTCGGTTTGCTTCAGCTTTAGTGATTACGGCACAATGAGTTAGGTAAGGTGGTAGCGTTGCTCACCACTTAACGCGGCGTTAGGCACTTAAATTTAAGTATGTAAGATGAATATAATTGAAAAAACAGAAACCCTATTAAAGAGTTATATCGAAGATATAGGTAGTAATGATAGCCTGAGAGATCATGACAGGAGATTTGGAGAGCATTCTAATCAATTAGAAAAAAAGTTTAAAAATCTTACTCCACCATTAAATGTAATATCTAAAAGATTATATAAAATATCAAAAGATGCGTTCTATTTAATAGAGCTTTTTGATTACAAGATTTACCTTTTAGCTAAAGGTGTTTTAAGTAGCATTGAAACAAAGAATCCTCTTACTTTGGCAAATAATACAAGAGCCATAATGGAGCAAATGGCAGTGTATCATCATTGTATGTCTTCAATTAATGATATGCTCAATAACTTAAAAGATCAGGGCTCTTTAGAAAAGATAAATACAATTATCGAAAAGTGTGAAAAAACACTGCATAGAACATACTCCGGACAAGGCAAAGCCTACGCAGATGACGGAGCAAAAGCAATCCATATTAATGAAGCCATTAAATCACTAAGTAATGAAGTTAATGATGCTCCTAAAGTGTATGCTTATCTGTGTGAGTTTGTACATCCAAATTATGGTGGCAACCTTTTGGTTTCATCAGGTGACCTTGGTAAGGGAATCATTGGGTCGAAAAAACTAGAAGATAAAAACATTGAAAAAATGTTAAACGTTATTTGTTCAGTAATTGAACATTTAGGCTTCAAGAAGCTTGTAAATCCAACATTGACTTGGCAATTAGAGCACTACGTAGAGCTTTGCTTTATTCCAAAAGCTAAGCTAAGTAGTATCTTTTCCGTAAAAAAAGCAGTTCCAGTTGGTGATGGTAAAACGATCAAGACTGCGTTTTTCTTTAAAAATGCAAGAACTTCACAAGAAGCAATGCAACTTATGTATAAATATCTCACTGATATTGGATATGAGCCAAACTTAAATGATCGCCATCAAGTTGGGGATATTGAGTCAATAAAATCAGGGTATCACATTGACTGTTGGGAAACCGATAAAGGGAAGCTCTATTTTAAAACAATGAGGTACAATGGGTTATAATTGCCTAACAAACAATTTAAGAGTGATTCCCCACGTTTGGCATTTTTGGTTTGGGTTTAGTTCAGTGTTTATGGCGTCCATATTAAGTTTTGTGGTGGCGTGGCTCACACCTTAATTGGGCGTTATGCCTATAAGAGGAAGTATGGATAGTAAATGGGAGTGCTTTGGGTGCGGGCATAGCAATGAGCACTCATCATTGAAGTGTGAAAAGTGCGGGTCTTTAGGCAAAGAGCTTGCAAACAAGCAGATGGCAAACCACCTGCTAGGGAATGACAAAGTGAAATCGAAGTTCGAATACTGCTGTGATAAATGTGGTTCAGAGTCATATGAGGTTGGTGAGTTAAGAGCCAGTGGTGGATTTTGGAGTACATTTTTCAATTACAACAAACACCGTTTTTATTTCTTATCATGCAGTAGTTGCGGTCACACTGAGTTTTACAAACGAGGTCTAGGTACTGGACAAAAAATACTTGATTTTCTAGGTGGTTAGCATAGGCATAACAAACTGTTTAAGAGTGATTCTCAACGCGTGGCATTTTTACTATGCGTTGCTTTTAGTGTTTAAGGTGGTATGCGGAAGCATCGGTATTGCGTTGCTCACACC
This sequence comes from Vibrio sp. OPT46, assembly GCF_015163535.1. Lineage (NCBI taxonomy): Bacteria > Pseudomonadati > Pseudomonadota > Gammaproteobacteria > Vibrionales > Vibrionaceae > Vibrio > Vibrio sp. OPT46. The sequence goes on from NZ_JADDYG010000165.1 coordinate 28,608, forward strand.
TTAACAGGGCGTTATGTACTTTGGAGAAAATATGGAAGTAGTCGCTACGGAAAAACACGTCTCAGAATATCCCAATCCGTTTTATTTGAAACAAGGTGATAAAGTGGCTCTCGGTGCAATTGACGACGAGTTTCCCAATTGGATTTTTATAACCAGTAGTGAAGGTCTGCAGGGTTGGGCTCCAGTTCAATATATCGAAAAGATTGAAGGAATCTCAGAAGGTGTTTTGCGTTATGACTATGACAATGTTGAGCTCAATACAGTCATTGGTGAAAAGCTGTCAGTGCAGTTTGAACTCAATGAGTGGTATCGAGTTTCGAGGTCAACGGGTGAAATTGGTTGGGTACCAGTGCGCTCGGTACAACGTACATAACAAATTGTTCAAGAGTGATTCGGCACGCGTGGCATTTTCACTATGCGTTAGGTTCAGTGGTTGAGGTGTTATGCGGAAGCTTAGGTATTGCGTGCCTCACACCTTAACAAGGCGTTAGTTGCCAGTGAGGCAAACGCAGCTTAAACAGAATGTTTAGAGTTAAAGTTAGTGTGTTTTTGGTGGGGTTTCGTACTTCAATTTTGAATCGTTCGGGTTCGTGAAAATCGTTCTCAGGTTTCTTTTGAGGTTGGATTTTCTGTTTCAGAAACCGGTTTATATGTTGAAAGTTAGCTCTGTAACATTGTCTGTCTAAAGGCGATTTTTGGTGTTGTTAGCCCGTTTTCTACGGCGTTGTATGTTCTAGGTGGTTTCAGTGACAGGCGCTTGGAAACTGCGCCTGATTTGAGTTTCTTAAAACACTTAAAAGTAGTGTTGGCAAAGCGGTAATTGACTTCAAATCAAAGTTTTAGGCTTGGCAACTAACAAGGCATTCAAGAGGGATTCACAACGCTTGGCAGTTTTGGTTTGAATCGGCTTTAGTGTTTACGACACAATGGTTTAGAACGGGTGGTAGCGTTGTTCACCCCTTAATGCGGCGTTAAGCACCTTCAACGTGCTCGCATCAAGAAACTTTAAGGATTTATATGTGGATTAAAGAAATAAATATCACAGGTGTCGGCGGGATAGAAGATCTTCATTTAACCTTAGATCCTAAGATGAATTTAATATGTGGACCTAATGGGATTGGAAAGACAACTATCCTTGAATCAATTGCCCACACTTTCTCAAATGGGAGAACAAACGTACTTAAACGAAACGCTAAGTCAGGAAAAAGTCATATTCGCGCGAAAGTAGATTTAGATGGCGGAGAAAGAATATCAAATGTTGAGTTTTCTGAGTTTGTTCCCAGTCAGCAGGCTCAAATAAATGGACTCAATGATCTATCGACAAAATTACTCTCGTTAAAAATTAATAGAACCTTCGAATATCAACCTCTTCAAGCTGTCGGAAAGGATACAGATAAACCTAATAGTAGCGCATGGAGCGAGGCTAGAGCAGGTGTTAGGTTAGATGACGTAAAAAACTGGTTTGTTAATCGCTACCTGTATTCACCTCATGGGACGTTGACTGATACCCAAATAGCTAACTATGAATTGGCTAGAGACAGCTTTTCAGCATTAAATGAAAGTTTCACCTTTAGTCGAGTTGACGCATCATCAAATGAGATTTTAGTGAACACGCCTAGTGGAGAGATTTATTATGAATACCTATCTTCTGGCTTTAAGTCATGTCTTTCAATTATATTTGGTATTATAAAAGAAATAGAGTTTAGATTTGTCGATCCTAAAATTAAAGCTAATGACTTTGATGGTATCGTTTTGATTGATGAAGTTGAACTTCATTTACATCCAGAATGGCAAGCAATAATAACTGCAGTCCTTACTGAAATATTCCCCAATGCCCAGTTTATTTGCACTACTCATAGTCCTCATATTATTCAATCGGCACAGCCTAACCAAATAATTGCAATTGAAAGCGTCGATGGAAAAGCTACACAGCGGTCATTGCCAGTCTCTCAACATGGGTTCAAGGGTTGGACTATAGAAGAAGTACTTATGGACGTTATGGGTATGTATGACTTGAGAACGGATGTTTTTACTGATTCAATTAATAGGTTTGAATCTGCTATAGAACAAGAAAATTATGAAGCTGCTTTACGCGCGTATAACTCTTTAGATTCTATGCTTCATCCGAGTAATCACATGAAGAAAATGCTGAAATTTCAGCTTTCTTCTATCAAGGGGGCTGCAATTGATTAAGCTACAAAAGCCGCTTGCTCCTGATTACCTTGATGATGAGACAGTTACTCGCCTTACAGAAATATTTAAAAAAACTGGGAAAAATGTATGGAACCACGAAAAGATTAAAGAGGCATTACTTTTAAGTAGCTCTAGTAAGTGTGCTTATTGTGAATGCAAGCTAAACTCAGAAAGTAATTATATGGAGGTAGAGCATTTTGAAGATAAAAGCTCAACCCCAGATAAGGTTGTACTTTGGGACAATCTTTTACCTTCTTGTAAACGATGTAATGGGGCTAAGGGAACTCACAATGTGTCCATCGAGCCTATCGTCAATCCTTTTGTAAATGACCCTAAATCTCATTTAGGGTTTAAATTGTACCGATTAACTGACAAGACAGATATTGGAAAAAATACAATAGATGCGCTAAATCTAAATCATTCAGAACGCGCCGTATTTAAACGTTTTGAGATTGGTGAGCAAGTTTTAAGTTCTATAAATGATGCTCACGACAGATATCATATCTGGTTAAATAGCGGAAAAAGCACACGTTCTAAAAATATACTAGTGGGTGGTGTTGAGGGTATTCTTTTAGAGTGCCAGCCAAATTCATCATACTCAGCTACTGCTGCAACGGTGTTACACAGCGAGTCACGTTATGTTCAATTGGTGGACTTACTTAAGACAGACGGTCTTTGGAATGATGAACTAGAAGAATTGCACAACCTGTCATTGAGTCTAGTTCTGGAATGTGCTTAACAAGCTGTTTAAGAGTGATTCGCAACGCGTGGCATTTTTACTATGCGTTGCGTTTAGGCGATTAAGGTGGTGTGCGGCGGCATCGGTATTGCGTTGCTCACACCTTAACAGGGCGTTAGCAGTCAAGGATGAATATGAAACAAAACTACCAAGTTCATGAACACATGTATGTTGAAGCTCGCGAAGCTGGCTGGGAAGGTTGGGGTGGCAACGAGCGAATGTCTAAAGCAGTTTTAGTTGAGCGTTTTCTCGAGCTATTTAAACGACCGGTGCAAGGTAAACTGCTCGAACTAGGTTGCGGTGAAGGACATCATTGCAGAGCTTTCCAGAAGTTAGGCTTTGAGGTGGCAGGTATAGATATTTCACCAACCGCAATTGAATGGGCAAAGGAAAAAGCCAGAGCAACAGGAGTCGAGGGTAATTATTATTTAGCGGACCTAACGGTAGCGTCTCTTGAACTTCCAGAACGTTATGATGTTGTCATTGACGGTAATTGCTTGCATTGCATTATCGGTGCAGATCGAGTCATATTTTTGAGTCATGTTTATCGTTCACTGTCTGAAAACGGGGTATTTTTTGTCAGTAGCTTGTGCTCTAAAAATGAAATTAGCTATGAAACTTATAGGGATGGCAGTCCATATCGTCATGTTACCTCTGAAAGTGATCTAGTTGTTGAACTAGAGAAAGCAGGGTTCCAAGTGCTTCATGTCAGTGTTTATGAGCGTGAAACTTCAAACCACATAACGGTGTATGCGATAAAAGCATAATTTTGTGTAGAAAAAACTGCTAACAAATTGTTCAAGAGTGATTCGGCACGCGTGGCATTTTTGCTATGCGTCAGGTTTAGTGGTTAGGGTGTTATGCGGAGGGTTCGGTATTGCGTGCCTCACACCTTAACAAGGCGTTAAGGCTCACGGAGTATTCATGAAATTTAAATATTGTATGCTTGTTGGTGGTCAAAGTATTCATCTGCGAGTAGCTGCTGATGTTATTGAACAATCAATAGAAGAATTCGAACTAGCTGGAGGTTGCTTTGACCCGAAAACATTTTCTAATGTCCCAAGCTTTAAAATCGACCAAAGGGTATATGCTGATGCTGGATTTACTAATGAGGTTCTTGTTGGCATTTGCGTTTTCTTTAGCACGTGGATGGGTAACATGATCTTAGATGAACTGTACGATAAAAGTCTCAAGTTCAGTTTCAAACGTTTTACTCAAGCTTTTCGTGCTGACAAACGTTGTGCCGAAAATCAAATAAGCCTGCTTGCATGTACCTACTTTTCAGATCTTGACTTAACAGTAGCCATCCGTCTAACGTCTAGAAATAAACTCGAAGAAGAACAACGTGATAGCTTGTTTGAGCAGGCTCATCTCAATGCAGCACAGTTTATTAGTGAAAATGGAAAACAGGCTCCAGTCCATTACTATCACATCCAAAATGGCACATTGAATCTTGAACCTTTGTTAAAAGAATCTATTGAACAAATACAGCGTGAGAAATGAGCCTTAACAAACTGTTTAAGAGTGATTCACAACGCGTGGCATTTTTACTGTGCGTCGGTTTTAGTGGTTAAGGTGGTATGCGGAAGCTTCGGTATTGCGTTGCTCACACCTTAACAGGGCGTTATACGAATAGAGGGAAATTATGTACAAAAGTAATGATTTTAACTTGGATTCAAAAGAGTTCAGGTTTAAGAAAGACTCATATCCTTTGTCTAAGATAAACAATGTTAGGGTTAAAAAGTTAAGTTTTCTTGATAATTTAGGTCAAGTTTTATTCTGGGTATGTGTTTTTTCAGGGGCAGTTTGGTTAGTTATTCCAAGGTTGGAAGAGGTGCCACAATGGCTACTAGTTTTAGTTCTTAGTCTGACGGTTGTAGGTTTGGTTTTTGCTCTTTTTCGTTGTTCTAAATATGCACTTCAAGTCGAGTTTCGTCACATAGATGAAACGGGCGTTCAATGGGTTAATGTCGCTAAGTCATACTCAAAGTCAGATTGTGAGTTATTTGAACAGCAAGTGTTGGCACTGAAGAAATTCGTATAACAAATTGTTCAAGAGTGATTCGGCACGCGTGGCATTTTTACTATGCGTTGGCTTTAGTAGTTAAGGTGTTATGCGGAACCTTCGGTATTGCGTGCCTCACACCTTAACAAGGCGTTAGCACAGGGTTGGCATCAAAGGCTAAAAGTTTCTGTTTTTATTGGTTTCTTTTCCTCGCTTTGCACCGGATAAAATGTGCCTTTCAGGTTCGCTCCGGTGGCACTAGATGTGAAGTTTTCGCTTTGAGTTTATCGTTTACGGATTCTAACTTTCGGGCTATTTCTCTGGCGTGGTTTCTTTGGCGCTGAGAAATTTTCGGCAAAACAAGCGTTTCTTTGACGCTGTTGTTCAAGTTCGAAGCCCGTATTCTTTGCTAATTTGAAAGCAGTGAAAAAAGGGCAGTTAAGCATGTTTTTCTTCAAGCCAACTTACGTCTTGATGTTTGTTTTTAGTTTGGCAGTTGTCCGTTTGGTTTGGTGTTTTAAGCCATAAGTTTCGTGCTATATTTCAATATCTTGGCGTGTACCAAAAGCTTAAAGGGCAGCGTGCTAACAAACAGTTCAAGAGGGATTCAGCACGCGTGGCATTTTTGGTATGCGGTGGTTTTGGTGTTGAAGTGCCATGCAGTAACATTGGTATTGCGTGCTTCACCCCTTAACTGGGCGTTAGCATACTTTGATAGGAGTTCAGATGACTACGATAGTCGAACAAATTGTTAATCGTGAAATTGACTCGGTCATCGTGTATGAATCTGACCAAGTTATAGCTTTTGCAGATCATGACCCAATCAACTTTGGACATATTTTAATCTGTCCTAAGACTCAATATCGTACTTTCATCGACTTGCCTGAGTCTGTGTTTTTAGAGATCACCGACGTTGCAAGAGATTTATATAAACGTATAGAAGCTAAGTTCAATCCCGATGGTATCGGCTTTATGCAAAACAATGGAGAGGCACCTCATTTCAACG
>NZ_JADDYG010000165.1:34620-36617 GCF_015163535.1 Vibrio sp. OPT46
CCATGGCGACCAGTACGGTTGGGTTAGTAGTGAACTTGGAATTCAAACTATGGATAAACTAAGAGAATCACTTAAAGAACTATGAGCATTTAAAAAGTATGCTAACAAATTGTTCAAGAGTGATTCGGCACGCGTGGCATTTTTACTATGCGTTGGTTTTAGTGGTTAAGGTGGTATGCGGAAGCTTCGGTATTGCGCGCCTCACACCTTAACAAGGCGTTAGGAGTTTGCGCATGAAATTGATTTTTAGTGTCGTTTTAACATTGTTTGCATTCAGCTCTAACGGAGCAGAGCAAGTAACCACAAAAGATTTGTACGAGAAATTCAACATGAGAACTGTCTATAGCTCTTATGGTCAGAATTTAAAGTGGTATTGTGAAAGTTATCCTAGAGAGTTCTTTTCTACAGAAGAGGCTTCGTTTGTTTCTGATAGTCGACTTGAGTTAGTGTCAGGTGACAATGTTTGGATTTTCACTATTTCAGAGCCAAATATAGTTACTATTGGAAATCAGATAACATCGGGTACATATAACAGCGTCTCAACGTATGAGCTTTACTTTGACCCTCGGACTCAGGACTGGAGGGCAAATGAAACATATATAGACATACCGAAAGATTGTGAACGCTATGAATAAAACTCCTAACAAACTGTTCAAGAGGGATTCGCAACGCGTGGCATTTTTACTATGCATTGGTTTTAGTGTTTAAGGTGGTATGCGGCGGCTTCAGTATTGCGTTGCTCACCCCTTAACAGAGCGTTAGCTGCTTAGAGGAAAAATGATGCTCCAAGATAAAGCTACATCAAGTTCCAATTACATAAGATTTATCGACAGAGTAATCGAAAATCGAACTGTTTGGGGACTTCAGCATCCTGATGGTGGTTGGGCAGTTTGTAATTCGAATCTGTATCCAGACGCATCAGTTTATGTTTTTTGGTCAGATAGAGCATACGCAAGTCGGGTCGCAATTGGTGATTGGGGGTTGTATGTCCCAAGTCCAATTAACCTAGATTCATTCGTTGATAATTGGCTAAAAGGTATTCATAGCGATGGACATCTTGTGGGTCTCAATTGGAATCCAAACCTCTGTGGTACAGAAGTTGTCGCAATTGATGTGGCAAAAATGTTGGTACGCAGCTAACAAACTGTTTAAGAGGGATTCACAACGCGTGGCATTTTTACTATGCGTTGGTTTTAGTGATTAAGGTGGTATGCGGTGGCATCGGTATTGAGTTGCTCACCCCTTAACAGAGCGTTATGTGCTTGGTGGGAAATAATGAATTCAAAGGAAGTCGTCTTAGCTTTTTGGGACGCAATGAAAACTAATGATTTCGCGAAAGCAAGTGAGTTGCTTAGCCCAGATTTTGAAGGGTTTTGGCCTCAATCTGGTGAGCTTATTGTTGGAAAAGACAACTTCACAGCAATCAACACTTACTATCCAGCAAATGGTACTTGGCAGTTCGTCGTTCAATCAATCGTCTCCGATGGCGAAACAGTAGTCACTGATGTTTCTATAACTGATAGCGTTCAAAAGGCGCGTGCTATTACTTTCCATACGGTAGAAAATGGGCTTATCCGTAAACAGAAAGAGTTCTGGCCAGACCCAATGGAAGCGCAGGAGTGGCGTTCCAAGTGGGTGAGGGTGGTGCAAAAGCAGGCACGCACATAACAAAGCGTTCAAGAGGGACAGTCAACGCTTGGCGAGTTTGTCTCAGATCTTGGCATCTGTGTTTACGGTGGTAAATTGAAGTTTAGTGGTAGCGCGTTGCTGCCCCTTAACGCGGCGTTAACTTACTGCATATAAATCAGCGTTTTAAAGCTAGTTTGAAATCTGATTTTTACATCAATCAACGTGCTTGTGTAAGTTGCTTGTGAAAGCGTCAAAAGTCGTCAAAGTTCTTCTGGGTTCTGGGTTCTGGGTTCTGGGTTCTGGGTTCTGGGTTCTGGGTTCTGGTTTTTTAGTTGGGGCTATTGGCAATGGTGAGCGGCGAAAATCGC
>NZ_JADDYG010000165.1:36679-44847 GCF_015163535.1 Vibrio sp. OPT46
AATTCCAATCCAAGCATCGGTGGGTGAATTTCCGTGAGACTCTCAGGATGGCATTAATGGTTCAAATTCAAGCCAGTTCAAAGTTCGAAGTGGTTCCAAGGAAAGTTTCACTTTTCAGTTGTAGAATCAATTAATAAACAGGCTAAAGTATTGAAAGTAATAAGTTAACAAGGCGTTCAAGAGGGACAGTCAACGCGTGGCGAGTTTGGCTCTTGTTTTGGCATTTGTGTTTACGGTTATAATTTGAAGTTTGGTGGTAGCGCGTTGCTGCCCCTTAACGCGGCGTTATGAGCTTCAAAGAAAGGAAGGGATATCTACATTGATTGATGTAATTGTATTTGTTGTCCTTGTAGGGTTCTATTTTTACTCAGATGGTAGTGAAACGTCTCGAAAGGAGGCTTGCATTGCTATTGGCGTTTATGGGGCATATCTGGCTATTTATCAATTGATTGGTCCATTTCCAGAAGTAACGTCGAAATATATGGGGCAGCTCTATGGTTTCTTACCAATGTTATCTTTTGGGGTCATTCTTTTCCCTCATTTCAACACAAGTTCACCAGAAGTTGTCACTAAGACTCTAGGTTGGCTGGGGCTGCTAACCGCCTTTGTAATTCTTAGTTGCTTTAAATTGTTCGTTTGGTAGTGGTGACCACGCTCATAACAAGGCGTTCAAGAGGGACAGTCAACGCGTGGCGACTTTGGCTCAAATCTTGGCAATTGTGTATATGGTGGTAAATTTAAGTTTGGTGGTAGCGCGTTGCTGCCCCTTAACGCGGCGTTATGTTCTCGTCGTTAAAAAAGGGGTATGAGTCGAGATTGAGTCCTTTTCATACATTTTCCTTTTGAGACTCTTTCATACTGTTCGAGCGGAGGACAATATGAAAGAGTTAAGATTAACAAATGCTATGATCACGTTCATACTAGGAATGATTATCGCGGGTTTAGTTTCAAAAGGGAGTTTTTTGGGGACGGCGTTCAAATATCCTTCAGACTTTATTTTTATAGTTTTTGGTGGTCTATTAGCATTCCTGATTTCTGGAGTTTCAATTCGGTACTTGCAGAAAGGTTATTGGAAAGAGTCAGCGTTAATGTATCCAATTTACTATTATGGTTCTTTTGGGCTTTTTGCAGATGGTCACTTAGCAGGTTGGACGCATAGTGGCGGTGTGGGGGAAAAGCTAATGATGTCTCAAATATACATTTTGCTGTCACTCGTTTCGGTATTTATTCCACTTATTATCGCTACAATCTCGATTGCTCACATTGTTCTATTGAGAGCAGAGGTGAAAAAAGTACGAACATAACAAGGCGTTTAAGGCAGATTCGCAACGCGTGGCATTCTCAGTTCAAATTGATTTTTGTGTTTAAGGTGTAATAGTTTAGGTTAGGTGTAGGCGTCGCTCACTACTTAACGCGGCGTTAGGATTTTCGAGGGAAACATGGAAAGAGATATCATACTATTTGTAGTTTCGTTAATTGTGAGTTTTATCCTTGGTTGGTATTTTTCGTCCAGGAAGAAGAAGTATTACGAGGTATTATCTGATCTCGAGAACGAGTTAAGTTACATCAAAAAAATTAAAGAAAGTCCGCTGGAACTAGTAAGGCATGCATTCTCAAAACTATTCCTAATTCTGTTTCTTATTTCGTTAGGGCTACTCATTCCATCAGCTTTTAAGTTCTTTTTGAATGACGGCTTAGAAAACCTAGTTGTATATGTACAGTTCATTGTATTCTTCTCAGCTACTGCTTTTTCGTTTTGGACATACAAGCTGTTTAGCAATGTAATTAACTACGAGGTAGCGGCAAGGAAGTTAGAACGTAAAATCGAGAAAATGAAGTCCAAAATAGAACAATCCTAACAAGCAATTTAAGAGGGATTCACAGCGCTTGGCACTTTTACTTCTACTTCAAATTTAGTGTTTACGGTGCAATGTGTTAGGTTGGGTGGTGGCGTTGTTCACCCCTTAATTGGGCGTTAGGCGTTGTCCAGAAAGTATGGAGAGATAAGATGGATAGAACTTTTCCAGATCAATTGAAAAAACTGCACTCAATAGAAATTGACTACGCGGACGGTGAGGGAATTGATTTTGAACCATATGATGATTTCTGTTCGCAAGAGGAAACATCAGAATGGATTAAAGCATGGACTGGTAATTCTTCACTCAATGGCCATGAATATTTAATTTTTGGTCAAGATGGTTCTGGCGGCTACGCTGCTTTTTGGCTTGTCGCCAATGTTGAAGATCTTTTGCAACAACCTATTGTTTTCTTTGGCTCTGAAGGTGAAGTTGGGGTGGTTGCACAAAATTTTGGAGACTATGTTTGGTTGTTTGCACATGGTCTTGGGCCATACGAGGCTGTTGCTTCTCCTGATTTGAAGCGCCCCCTAAATAGTAAGTTTTTGGACTTTGCTCAGGAGGTTGCCCCGTCAAATGAAAGCTCAGTGTCTAAAATCATAAGTGAGGCCAAATCAAAGTACCCTAACTTTGAGCAAATGATTGACGAACTTTGCCAGTAAGCCAAGCGCCTAACAAACTGCTCAAGAGGGATTCGCAACGCGTGGCATTTTTACCATGCGTTGATTTTAGTGAATAAGGTGGTATGCGGCGGCTTCAGTATTACGTTGCTCACCCCTTAGCAGGGCGTTATGTAGCCGCGAGAGGACGGTAAGTTAAAAGGATTTATATATGTTAAATATTCGGCAAGCTCGCATTGAAGATATCAGTGTTATCAAGAAACTACAGTTTCAGCTTAATGAGTATCATCAAGCAAATTTACCTGATGACTTTTTATCACCGGAAGAAATTGAACAAAAAATAGACCTACACAAGATAATCAAAAGTGAAAGCTCGATTTTTCTGGTAGCCGAAAGCAAAGGGCAGTTAGTAGGTTTTGTTTTTGGTGAGCTATGGGTTCGTAAGTCTTGGACGCTCAAAGAGCGAAAGATCGCAAACGTTGAACAGATTGTAGTGGATTCATGCTTTAGGAGTCAAGGTGTTGGAGTGGCGCTAATAGAGGCATTTGAGGAAAGGGCTATTTCTAACGGCGGAGAAGAGCTGTGGTTAGAAGTATATTCTTTCAATGAATCAGCTCTAGCTTTGTATCGCAAAGCTGGTATTGAGCCCAAGATCCAAATTGGACAGAAAGCACTAACCTGAAAGTCGGCTACATAACAAATTGTTCAAGAGTGATTCGGCACGCGTGGCATTTTTACTATGCGTTAGTTCTAGTGGTTAATGTGGTATGCGGAAGCTTAGGTATTGCGTGCCTCACACCTTAACAAGGCGTTAGGCGATTAGGAGAGTTCATTGTTCGAAGTTGGTAAAATCTATAACCGTCGCTCTGATATTCACGGCGTATACAAAGGGCAACAGTATGGTGGTATCGCTACGCCAGCTAATCATTCTTATGTATTTATATTTACCAGTGATGCTGGTGAAGAGTTCGGCTATTCCGATGGTTTTGGTCCTGATGGTACGTTTAGGTATACAGGCGAAGGTCAAGTAGGTGATATGCAGATGGCCAAAGGTAATTTGGCAATCTTCGAGCACCAGCAAAACAAAAAAGAAATCTTGTTGTTTGAGTCGACGACCAAAGGCTTTGTGCGTTTTGCCGGAGTATGTAGTTACATTGAACACCACATCGAGCAGCGACCTGACAAAAATGGTCAGCTTCGAGATGCTTTCATTTTTCACTTGGACGTACTTCCGCAACCAAGGCTTCCGGGAGTGGAAAATGGCAAGGCTCCTTACTTAACCAAACCGACTAAAAGCAAATCACTTAAGCAGTTGCGCGATATTGCTACGGCTGTGACCCCGAATGATGTGGACGTTAAAGAACAAGTTGCTCATGTCCGTTATCGCAGTGAGGCTATAAAGTTATATGCCAAAAAGCGCGCAAATGGGGTTTGTGAAGGTTGCAGAATCGGGTCACCCTTTGAAACTAAGGCAGGACCTTATCTAGAAGTCCATCATTTAACTAGGCTTGCTGACGGTGGTGCTGACTGCCCGGAAAATGTTATCGCTCTATGTCCTACGTGCCATAGGAGAGCGCATTATTCAATCGACAGCAAAGAGTTCAACGAACAGTTGTTAAGAATAGCCCTTAGCATCGAAGAAAAAATCGCCCAACAAAGCATTTAAGAGTGATTCGCAACGCTTGGCGGTTTCGCTTCGCTCAAGTATAGCCAAGCGCCGCTCACACCTTAATGCAGCGTTAGGCTCTTTAGAGGAAAATAATGAACGAAAGTATAATTACGCTAATTGGTGCCTCAGTTAGTTTAGTGATTGCTCTGCTCTTTGCACTTTGGCAGATTTTGACTGTTTTGGTGGATGTAATTAAGTCTAAGAATGATCGTAAGCTAAAAGAAGACATTGCTAGTGCACTTAAAAATGGTGTGCCAACCTGGGAACATATCAAAGTAATCGAATCATGTTACTCTTTGCTGTCTCCCAACTCCTTAAAGCGAAGTTTAAATAACCTAATAAAGCAAGAGGTTGTAAACGGAGTTACAGAAGATAGTAAATCCTTAGCCTTACTTGAGGAGTGGGCAAACAAGCTTAAGTCAGATGAACCATTTGAGGGAATACCACCAGAATTAAAGCTACCATTAGAACGAATAAGGCAAGAAGCTCCAGAACATCAACATATGATAGAGTTACTTGTTTCCCAACTTCAAGAATATACAGATCAAGCTAGAGGAGAGAAAAAACGAAACTCCGTAATTTCTATTATTGGTCTTCTAGTCGGTATTGGTGGTTTTGCTATTGGAGCGTATCAAATCTATGTTTCAGCTGACTCTGAGCATACTAGCCCACAACAAGAGGCAGTATTGACCACAGAGCCTAACAAATTGCTTAAGAGTGATTCGTAACGCGTGGCATTTTTACTTTGCGGTGGCTTAGGGTGATTAAGGCGCCGTGCGGTAGCTTTTGTATTGCGTTACTCACACCTTAGCAAGGCGTTATGCCTTATCAAGGAGTAATTATGTGGAAGCATCTAGTTAGTACACTAGAAAACAATAGTAGGTTTGAAAGTCCTGCGAGGAAGTTAGATATCGATAATGCTGAAAAATTACTCAATGTTTCGTTCCCGCGCCAATTGCAGGAATGACTTCAAGAAGCAAATGGAATCTATGGAGAGTACGATTTAGGATTGGTATGGCCATTGGATAAAATTGTTCATACAAATCTTCAGTTCCGCCAAAGCCCAAACTACAATCAACTATATATGCCGTTTGATTCCTTGCTATTTTTTGCCGATGCAGGCAATGGTGATCAGTTTGCATTTCCTATTCAGGCAGAACAAATCAGACGAGATGATGTTTTTGTATGGAATCATGAGGATGATAGCCGGTTTTGGGTTGCACCTGATTTGGAAAAATACATCGAGTGGCAATTAACAGGAAAAATAAGCACCTAGGCATAACAAAGCGTTTAAGGCGGATTCACAACGCTTGGCGACCTTAGCTTAAGTTGAATTTAGTGTTTACGGTAGAATGGTTTAGGTTTGGTGGTTGGCGTTGTTCACCACTTAACGCGGCGTTAGTTTGCATGGATAAACTCTCACCCCAGTTATTATTTCTAGGGTGAAAGTCGTGTTATTTCAGATGATTCTGGGGTAGCTGTGATTGACCCAAGACAGCAACGACTAAGATAAAGTCATGTTCTTTGGTGAAATAAGCTGTGTGTTTTCCAATCGGGAAATAAAAGCCATTTGGGTATATCTCGTCACAATTTCTTCCTAAGCCTGGATTATCAGCTAGCATCTGAAACCCTGATAGCAGAGTATCTTTGTAGTTACGCCACTGTAATTCAGAAAAGTTTTCAACAGTGTAGTTTTTTACTTTGCGCAAGTGAGATTGCGCTAAGTTACTTAGCTTGTATTTGTTCTTTTGCATAAGTTAGTTACAGCGAGTTCAGAAAGCTTTCGCCATCAACAGTGTTTCCATTGTTCAAGTCTTCTTTAGCTGACTTAAAGCAGTGTTTGAGGTACTCAACTTTCATAGCTTCTAGCTCTTCAAAGTCACGAATGGACATGACAACGACAGTATCTTTACTGTTTTTGCTGATTTTTACTGGCTCGCGTTGTGCGCTCAGAAGTAGTTCGCCGAAATTTCGTTTGGCATCATTGGCTGTTAATGTATGCATGGTCAGTTCCCAATTGAGTGTACAGTTAGATTATAATGCATCGCATGAAATGTTCAATTTAATTAAATCGTGCGATTTGTGTGAAATGCAAACTAACAAACTGTTCAAGAGGGATTCGCAACGCGTGGCATTTTTACTATGCGTTGGTTTTAGTGGTTAAGGTGGTATGCGGGGGCATCGGTATTGCGTCGCTCACCCCTTAACAGGGCGTTAGTTTGCAAGAGGAAAAACGCAACTATATCGCAAGCTCTAGTGGTAAAAGCTCAAAGTCTAAATTGTCGTATCGGCGTTCAATTTCAGTGTTAACTAGCGTGGTGGAAATCCAAAATTGGCATCGTTTCAACGGTTGATTTGTTCTTTGGTTCGGCGACTTTTTGGTTCACTGAGTCGAACTTTTTTGTTGAAACTCTGTTCGTTGAGTTTGTTGGTACAAAAGCCGATTTTCTCGCTGAAATGACGTTTTCTCTGGTGTGGTAAGTTCATGTGGTTTCATTGACTAGCCGCTTTGAGACTACGCCTGACTTAAATGCATCAAAGCACATAAAGCTTGTTGTTCGCAAAGTTTAAAATAAAGTAAAATCAATCCTTTGGGCCTGCAAACTAACAAACTGCTCAAGAGGGATTCACAACGCGTGGCATTTTTACTATGCGTTGATTTCAGTGATTAAGGTGGTATGCAGCGGCTTTGGTATTGCGTTGTTCACCCCTTAGCAGGGCGTTATGCCGCTATATGAAAAACGGGAGAGGACATGAAAGGGGAAATTGTTCGCTGGGTTGATGAGCGCGGTTTTGGGTTCATAAATTCCAATGAACTGGATGGTGACATTTTTGTTCATGTATCCAAGTTCAAAAAAGGATACCGACGCCCCCGAATAGGGGACCAAGTAGAGTTTCAACTGGCAAGTACTCAGCCTAAGTTAAGTGCGGAAAGTGCTCAGTTAGTCGGTGTCAAACCACAGAAAAGCAATTCTTTTTCAGTTGTATTATCAGCAGTTATCGTCGGTCTAATAGGCGCAGCCTTCTATCTGTTTTATATAGAGCCTAAGTTAAACCCTGCATATGAAAATATGGGGTTCAGTTGTCAAGGCAAGACTTACTGTAGCGAAATGGCGTCTTGTGATGAAGCAAAGTTTTATTTATCAAATTGTCCAAATGTCAAAATAGATGGCGACAATGATGGTACTCCTTGCGAGAGTCAGTTATGTGGTAGTTGGTAGGATCGGCATAACAAACTGTTTAAGAGTGATTCGCAACGCGTGGCATTTTTACTATGCGTTGGTTTTAGTGTTTAAGGTGGTATGCAGCGGCATCGGGATTGCGTTGCTCACACCTTAACAGGGCGTTAGAGGGCTTATGAAAATAATACAACTGTTGATACTTGCTAAAGCTATATTTTTAAGTGGGTGTGTTGTTTACTTAGATCATCCTGATGCACAAAGAATAAGTGGCAAAGTTATCTGGAGAGACACAGGAAAACCTGCCGAAGATGCTAATATAACAATTTGGGAGGGGAGGACATTTTTCACTTTGTTTCCCATTTCCTATCCCGCAGCAGGTTGGGCAACTTCTGACGCAGAGGGTAATTTTACTGTTGTTCTAGAAAACCAATGGCCTGCAGACGTTACAGCACATGTTCCCTGTGGGTTTGGTAAACGTATTGTCAATGAAAGCGAAGTTAATCAAATCATTATAGAGTTGGAAGAGTCATCTTCTAGCGAGTGCTTAACTCCGATAGTTGATTGAAGACGCACAAAACTAAATTGGTGTTGTATCGTTCAGTAATGATCGACCAACTCAACCCCGCCCTCTAACAAACAATTTAAGAGTGATTCAGCACGCTTGGCAGTTTTGGTTTGGGTTGAGTTCGGTGTTTACGGTGGTCAAATTGAGTGTCGTGGTCGCGTGCTTCACACCTTAATTGGGCGTTATGTGGAAAGCCTAGCCAATCGGATGTGGCTAGGCTGCAAGCTATTTATTTGAAAATCTCGTTAGCCATTTTCAGTAGCACGTGGCTGATGA
>NZ_JADDYG010000165.1:44857-46648 GCF_015163535.1 Vibrio sp. OPT46
TAACTGTTTTAGAGGTAGTATGAAGCTTAAACGTTTAAGTAATTATAAGTATGAGAAAATTGCTTACGAGTCCCTAAAGAATGCACTTCGCTTGCATATGGATTCAATACTGTTGTTCAAGCATGGCTCTTACCCATCTGCATTTCAGTTGTCGGTTCTGTCCTTAGAAGAGTTCGCAAAGGCGAAGTGGGTTGATCATTGTTATTACATGACTCTTACGAATAATGGCTTTCCAAAGGAAGATGCTCCTGATTACGAAGTATTTGTAAAGTTTGAGCAGCAATGGCTCAAACTTCTCTATATGCACCCAGAGAAACAGTTTGCATTTATTGGTCGTGAACTTTTCGACTATTCACCAAGTTTTGTGAATCGAATCAAAGAGAAAAAGTTAGAGTTCCAAAAACAACAATCCACTTATGTGACACTCGAAAGAGGCAAAGGTAAAGTCGATACTACGAGTCAAATATCAATACCAAGTAAGAAGATAAACGAAGACGCAGCAAAACAAATGATCTCTTTGCTAAACCATGAGTTTGTTGAGATTCATGACTTGATTGTTGAAAATGACGGTTATTGGGGAATATGGGAAATGGATGAGGTAATTAATGAGAGAGACTATCCTCAGCTATTTACTTGGCCATACAGAACGGGTTTGAAGTCACGTAAGTGGAACAAAGTACATCATGAACAAAACAGTTAACAAACTGTTCAAGAGGGATTCGCAACGCGTGGCATTTTCACTATGCGTTGGTTTAAGTGTTTAAGGTGGTATGCGGCGACTTCGGTATTGCGTTGCTCACCCCTTAACAGGGCGTTATATTGTTTTTGGAGTTCTGCGTTTGGAAATTGATGAAATAATAGCTTTAACTCGGGAAATCATCTCTGATCACTCTTGTAATGTTGAGAATGATAAAGAGCTTTTTCCTATCGTATCTGTTGCTACAAGTGATGCGTATAACTCAGTTATCGACAGCTTTTACTTATTAGAAGATACACAATTGGCGAAACATTCGTTTCTTGAGCGAGATCCATCATTGCCATTTGGCGATCTCTATTTGTACTTTTATGGTGTGCTCAATGCTGTTTATATGCAGCAGCAAGCGTTATTAGTTTTGCTTAGAAAAATGGGTATAGAGTTTGAACTAAGCGAAATTCAAGGTTGTAAGATCTTCGATATTAGAAACAGCTTTGCTGCTCATGGCGCAAATCGAGGTGGACGAAAGATCAAGGAACATAGCTTTATTCTGGATCGTCATGCTCTTCGACAAGGAAAGTTAAAAGGGTACTCTGCCAATCATGATAGCGGCTTTCTATCTCATGACACTGATGCTTCAACTTTGATTTTAGAATGGGACAAAGTTTTTTCTAAGCATCTAGAACGCATCTTAAGCATAGTAAAAGAGAACTACGAAACCACAATATAACAAAGCATTTAAGAGTGATTCGCAACGCTTGGCAGTTTCGCTTCGCTCAAGTATAGCCAAGCGCCGCTCACACCTTAATGCGGCGTTATGCTTTTATGCAAACGAGTGATAATTGCAATCGAGTTGCTTAAAGTCAAAGCCTGTTGAGTATAAATTGATAATGTTCACAGGCAAATTTCAATTAAATGAGGTAAATATGTTAGGTGGGATTTTTTTCTGGTTTTTCTTGGCAATCGCTGTTGGTTTTTTAGCTTCGAATTACAACCGTAGTGGTTTTCTATGGTTCTTATTAGCTTGTATCGTTTCTCCTTTAATTGCTGGGATCTTTCTACTAATTTTGGGTAAAAATAAGGAAGCCGAGATTCTT
>NZ_JADDYG010000165.1:46700-69895 GCF_015163535.1 Vibrio sp. OPT46
GATAATCTTGCTAAAGTAAAAAAAGCGCAACAAAATTTTATTGAGCTATATTGTGCGAATGAAATAGCGGTAAAGAATAACCCAATACTAGAGCGTGCTTTTAAAGACTTGTCGAATACCAATATTTCTAGCACATCTAAGATTACTGTTGAGGATATTGATAAGAACATCAATATGCTATTAATGGAAGTTGCAAGGGCTGAAGTGCCTAAGTCAGATCCATTGGAAACAAAGACTGAAGAGGCAAGTGACCACTTCGAACAGTTAGAGAAGTTAAAAAAACTACTAGATATCAATGCTATCACTAATGAAGAGTTTGAAGTTAAAAAGGCAGAGATACTGAGTCGCCTATAAATAGTACAAGCATAACAAAGCATTTAAGAGTGATTCGCGACGCTTGGCATTTTCGCTTTGCTCAAGTATAGCCAAGCGTCGCTCACACCTTAATGCGGCGTTATGTGGAAAGCCTAGCCAATCGGATGTGGCTAGGCTGCAAGCTATTTATTTGAAAATCTCGTTAGCCATTTTCAGTAGCACGTGGCTGATGAAAATAAACATCACCGTATAGATGTTGAGGTCTGGGGTTGCCTCTAAAAAAGGCACATTGGTCGAAATAATTCGGCTAAAGACCAGTAGTCCTGTAAATAGAGAAAATGAGCCTAGAATCTTGTTGATACACATGGTAGCAATTCGAGTTTGTTGATGCTGAAACCTATCGTACAAAACGTTTAGTACGAACATCAGGACTGCAAGAGCCATCAGAGCATAAACTTTCGTTGTTTCAAACGGTTTTAGCAGATAGTCAGTCCAATCAGGGACGGAAGAGCTTAGAGTCATATCGTTACTAATAATATAGTAAGAGCATAAATCTGCCAGTGTTACAAAGACTGCGATAAATACCATTTGGCTAATACATAGTCGAGAATGCGAAGGTAGTTTAGTTTTGAAAACGGTGTTGGTTAGAATGCTTTTTAGTAAACTTGTCATTATTACTTCTTGGGTTTTTTGTTAATTAAGAAACACGAACCAAAAGGTTAAAATGGATCGTGACTTCACTTGAAGCTAACTCTAGATGAGGGCTTTGCTCAAAAAATCAAGTGCTTACTGTGATTTTTCACATAACAAACTGTTTAAGAGTGATTCGCAACGCGTGGCATTTTCACTATGCGTTGGTTTTAGTGATTAAGGTGGGGTGCGGAAGCTTCGGCATTGCGTTGCTCACACCTTAACAGGGCGTTATACAAACGGAGGTAACTGTGAGTTTAGAAGAACTTAATCTTGAAAATCTTCCCCTTCAAAATGAACTGGTTAAATCTGCTTGTTCTGCGTTTATTTGCGAAGACAATGTGGTTGCCGCTGTGCTATTAGGCTCATTGGCTTCAGGTAAGGGTGACCGAGTATCTGACGCTGACATTTTGATTCTTACTCAAAATGAATTCCATAAATCCACACAAGAGTGTTTCTCAGCTTTTGAGCGTGGCAAAGAAATTTTCTATCGTAATCAAGGCTTCCATAACGAGAATGCTTACTTTACAAAGTACATCTTTACGGATTTAACCAGCACAGAGATTCATTGCCTAGATCTAAGCGAACCTTTTGATATATCAAGACCTTTCAAAGTGCTATTTGATAAATCGGGTGCTGTGGAGTCTCGATTAACCGATGCTCCAGCACCAAAGCATGAAGACTTTCCTGCATATACAAATGGTGACCAAGGCTTAATCTGGGAGCTTTTAGAGTGTATAAAGTGGTTAAGCCGAGGTAAAAATGAACTAGCCAAATCTTACCTTAAGAAGTTGGCGGCTAAGCTGTAAAAGTTTGTATAACAAAGCGTTTAAGACGGATTCACAACGCTTGGCAGTTTTGGTCTAATTCAGCTTAAGTGTTTACGGTGCAATGGTTTAGGTGAGGTGGTCGCGTTGTTCACCCCTTAACGCGGCGTTAGTTGCCAACGAGGAAAACGCAGCTAAAGCAGAATGTTTAGAGTTAAAATTAGTGTGTTTTTGGTGGCGTTTCGTACTTTAATTTTGAATCGTTCGGGTTTGTGAAAATCGTTCTCAGGTTTCTTTTGTGGTTGGATTTTCTGTTTCAGAAACCGATTTGTTTGTTGAAAGTCAGCTTTCAATATTGTCTTCTCAAAAGATTTTTTTGGTGTTGTTAGTCCGTTTTCTACGGCGTTATCTGTTCCAAGTGGTTTCATTGGCAGGCGCTTTGAAACTACGCCTGATTTGAGTTTTTCAAAGCACGTAAAAACAGTGTAGGCAAAGCGGTAATCAACTCCAAACCTAAGCCTTGGGTTTGGCAACTAACAAAGCATTCAAGAGGGATTCACAACGCTTGGCAATTTTGGTTTGAATCGGCTTTAGTGTTTACGGCACAATGGTTTAGGTTAGGTGGTGGCGTTGTTCACCCCTTAATGCGGCGTTATGGCGCAGGGAAAAAATTCAGCTAAGGGCACTAGATGAGTGATAAAGTTAAAGTAGCCTTGCAGTGGCTCAAAGAAATCTTGGATGCAGAGGGTGTGGAGTATC
This sequence comes from Vibrio sp. OPT46, assembly GCF_015163535.1. Classification (NCBI taxonomy): domain Bacteria; kingdom Pseudomonadati; phylum Pseudomonadota; class Gammaproteobacteria; order Vibrionales; family Vibrionaceae; genus Vibrio; species Vibrio sp. OPT46. The sequence goes on from NZ_JADDYG010000165.1 coordinate 49,232, forward strand.
AAATAGTCGGTGGCTTAGCGGCAACTATTCATGGTGGAAGTCGGGAAATAGCAGATATAGATCTTTATATTCGAAACTCAGACGCAGACAAGGTGTTAGCGCACGTAGCTAAATACATATCCAAGCCGTTAACTCATTATGCCGAATACGGTTGGGATCTAGAGTATTTTCAGTTGGTTTACCAAAATCAAAAAATTGAAATCGGTTTATCTGAATATACGAAGATACAATCACATCAGGATGGATCTTGGCACCAGCTTGAAATTTACTTTTCAGAATCAGTTATTAAAAATTATCAAGGTATCGATCTGCCAGTGATCCCAGTACATCGTTTAGTCGAATACAAGCGTATATTGGGCAGGGAAGTAGACCAAATTGACATACAAGAGCTAACGTTGAGTGCAGCGCCATAACAAAGCGTTTAAGACGGATTCACAACGCTTGGCATTTTCAGTTTGAATCAGCTTCAGTGTTTACGGCACAATGGTTTAGGTTAGGTGGTCGCGTTGTTCACCACTTAACGCGGCGTTAGGTATCTACTCGTCTTTTGATAAATATCATGGTGATATGAACTAAGTTGAACTAATGTCGCGAAAATTTCTTTTCAGGTCATTTAATTTATGAGTACATCGGATTATAAAGGGATATCGGGCTGGCTGGTTTTAGTCGCCTTTGGGTTGGTGGTGTCGCCATTCAGGTTTTACTTCACAACCTTATCAATGTATCCAGGTTTATTTGAAAATGGAACGTGGTACTTACTTACAAGTCCAAATTCTGCTGAATATGTAAGAGGGTTTGGAACCTTGCTTTATTCGGAAATAGTATTCAATCTATTTCTTTTTGTAAGCCTTATTTATCTGAACTTCCTCTTTTTTTCAAAGAAGTCAGATTTTCCTAAAGTATATATAGCTATTTCATTAATAGGACTGTTATTTATTCCTATCAATGCTTACTTTGCTAACCTTCTATTCCCTCAAACACCTCTTTTTGATGGTGAAACTATTAGAAACTTTTTTGTTTCATTGTTATCTGCTTTGATTTGGATTCCTTATATGATCAAATCTAAACGTGTTAAAAACACGTTTATTGAAAATCATAGTCTTCGCAAGACAGTTTTATCAATGATTACATTGTCATGTGTTGTTGCAGTTGGTTATTCTTTTTATCTAAAGCAGGTTAGTTATATACCAGAAACTGTAACTATTGAAGATAGGCTAAATCAACTAACAAACGACATGAATCGAGAATTACCTATTATGCTCGATTCTGAAACTAAACTAGACGCGGTCTATACAGAGTCGAATAACTTACAGTATCGTTATTCTCTTGTAAATTACAGCGTTAGTGACATAGATGCCAATGCTCTGAATAAAAATATGCGCCCTAGTTTATTGCAAACTGCGTGCTCGAACAGTGCCACTTTAACTTTTATGCAAGAAGGTGTCATTGTCTCATATACCTATTATGACAAGTTGGGTAAACTCATAACCTCAATCCAAATTAATAGCTCGGACTGTGTTTAAAGATACCTAACAAACTGTTTAAGAGTGATTCGCAACGCGTGGCATTTTCACTATGCGTTGCGTTTAGTGTTTAAGGTGGTATGCGGACGCGTCGGTATTGCGTTGCTCACACCTTAACAGGGCGTTAGGCTTCAAATCAAGAGGAGGTGAAAATGTCTAAAAAATTGAAAGATCATGTTGTCGATGGAAGCAATATAGAGCTCAAGAAAAATATCGACAAAATAGTTAAAAAATCAAAGTTTATAATTAGGTGGATTGATAAGAATGTAGAAAGAACGGAAAAGTCAGTTCTGTTAGTTAATATTCTTAATTCAGTGTGTGATTACCTAGAAGTTACAAAGGTATCGATAAATCAACATATTTCCATATTAGCCACCTCAACTCGAAGTATTTATGAATTGAATGTTAGGTTAAGAACTCTCTCAGATGAAAATGAACAAAAAAAATGGGCGTCAGAAGCACTAACAGATAAAGTTCAAACCCTTGAGGGAATCCTTTCGTTAGGGAATGGAAATGAAAGAACTCAAGAGAGAGCAATTTTGGAGTATGAAATTACACGGTTAAAAAACTTAGCACAAAAATATAACTTACCAGTTATTAAACAACCTGCAAGTACGGGCAATTTAGCAAAAACTGTAGAAATGGAATCAGAGCACAAAGGATTGTTTAAGCTATATTCTAAATTGGTTCATCCAAGCTCTTACTTAGTTAATGATTATGGCAATGCTGCATCAGTTGAAAATCAAAAAGTACTTCAAATACATGCTCAATTGTACGCACATGATACGCTATCCCGAATTTGTGAAGAGTTATCCATTCCTTATGAGATAAGCAGACCATACGGCGTCGAAGCCTAACAAACTGTTTAAGAGTGATTCGCAACGCGTGGCATTCTTACTATGCGTTGGATATAGTGTTTAAGGTGGTCTGCGGCGGCATCGGTATTGCATTGCTCACACCTTAACAGGGCGTTATGTAAATGGAGAAAAAATGACACTTCAGGATTTGGAAAGTATATCTGTTATTGCTGCTTCTTGGTTTGGTATTTGTGCCACCGTCGTAAGCATCTTTAAAAAGAGTAAACCAGAAACTGGCTTGAATGAATCGACAAGTAGTTCTTCAGGTAAATCTGACCGGATTTCGCTACTAAAAAGACTTTGGAAATACATTCTCGCAATATTCCTGTTTTGCTTCGCAATCATCCGAAATGTTACTGGCGAGTCAAGTGTGGACAAACTGGATGTTTTGTTAATTTCAGGGTGTGTAGGCGTAATAATCTTACTTCTAGTAAGGATGATGTATATCTATACATTATGGTCTGTCAGTAAGTACTTCGAAAAGGATTCGGCAGCCTATTAGAATTTACATAACAAGTTGTTCAAGAGGGATTCACAACGCGTGGCATTTTCACTGTGCGTTGGTTTTAGTGTTTAAGGCGGTATGCAGCAGCTTCGGTATTGCGTTGTTCACCCCTTAACAAGGCGTTAGAACTTACTACTCAAAAAATCATAGAGTTAGAAATGAAAGAGTTACTTTTATTATCAGTTTTGCTATTTGGAGCAAACGTTTTAGCACAAGAAAAAAGCGACTTTGATAGCTCCTATCAGGAAATCGTTCCTAATGGTCATACCATAATTGAGGCTATTCATGGTGACCTAAATGGAGATAGTCGAGACGATATTGTTTTGATGATACAAGGTACAGATCAAAACAAAATTGTCACTGATGAGCTCCGTGGTCAGTTAGATCTCAACCGAAGAGGAATTATTGTTGCTTTAAGAAATAACAACAAGTACGACGTTGTTGTTGAAAACGACAATTGCTTCTTTTCTGATGATGAAGATGGAGGTGTATATATGGTTCCATATATCGAAATAAGTATAAAAAAAGGAAACTTATATATTCATTTTGCACATGGTCGATATGGGTATTGGAGGTACAACTTCCGTTACCAAGATTCGGATCTTGAGTTAATCGGTTATGATGAAAGCGCTAATCGAGGTCCGAGAGTAGAGGAAGTTACTAGCATTAACTATCTGACAAAAAAGATGCTCACTAAAGAAAATGTTAATGAGCTTGACGATTATGACCCCATATTTAAAGAGGAGTGGTCAACCTTTGTCCTTGAACACAGGTTTAAGTTAAGTCAAATCAGCGACTTTACTGAATTTGGTGATGGTGTCAGAAATTAATAGACTCGCACCGAGACGTAATTCTAACAAACTGTTTAAGAGTGATTCGCAACGCGTGGCACTTTTACTATGCGTTGCGTTTAGTGTTTAAGGTGGTATACGGAAGCATCGGTATTGTGTTGCTCACCCCTTAACAGGGCGTTATGTGCTTGGAGGAAAAATGGAATATTTTCAGTACTATGGAATCGACTGGGTTGCAATGGTACTTACGTTTCTTGCAATTTGGCAAATTGGAAATAAGAACAAAATCGGTTTCATTTTAATGATGTGCGGTAACACTAGTTGGTTAGCAGTTGGTTATCTTACTGGCAGTGTGGCAATGATAATTGCAAATATCATCTTTTTCTCAATGAACCTTAGAGCAATCATCAAATGGTCGACGCCAGAGAAAGAGCCTAAAGTTAGTGTTGCTGAGCAGTCATCTACAAGCTAGAAGTTCGCACATAACAAACTGTTCAAGAGGGATTCGCAACGCGTGGCATTTTCACTATGCGTTGATTTTAGTGATTAAGGTGGTTTGCGGCGGCCTTTGTATTGCGTTGCTCACCCCTTAACAGGGCGTTATGGCGCAGGGCAAATTCAGCTAAGGGAACTAGATGAGTGATAAAGTTAAAGTAGCTTTACAGTGGCTCAAAGAGATCTTGGATGCAGAGGTTGTAGAGTATCAAATAGTAGGTGGATTAGCGGCAACTATTCATGGTGGAAGTCGGGAAATCGCAGATATAGATCTTTATATTCGAAACTCAGACGCAGACAAAGTGCTATCGCATGTAGCAAAATACATATCCAAACCGTTAACTCATTATGCCGAATATGGTTGGGATCTAGAGTATTTCCAATTGGTTTACCAAAATCAAAAAATTGAAATCGGTTTGTCTGAACATACTAAGATACAATCACGTCAAGATGGCTCTTGGCACCAGCTTGAAATCTACTTTTCAGAATCAGTTATTAAAGATTATCAAGGTATCGAGTTGCCAGTTATCCCAGTTCATCGTTTAGTCGAGTGCAAGCGGATATTGGGCAGGGAAGTAGACCAAATTGACATACAAGAGCTAACGTTGAGTGTAGCGCCATAACAAACAATTTAAGAGTGATTCAGCACGCGTGGCATTTTTGGTATGCGGTGGTTTCTGTGTTGAAGTACCATGCAGCAGCATAGGTATTGCGTGCTTCACACCTTAATTGGGCGTTATACGGAGATATGAATATTGAAGAACGTTGAAGCTTTTTTGGTTAATTCCTTTACTTCGAATGGAACTGGTGGGAATCCTGCTGGTGTAGTGCTTCACGCTGATCACTTGTCGAACGAAGAAAAATTACAAATAGCACAAATTGTAGGTTATTCGGAAACTGCGTTTGTATCTCGCGATGACGAAGCCGACTTTGAGCTGTCTTTTTTCACCACAACAGGTGAAGTTGATTTCTGTGGACACGCCACCTTGGCGGCATTTTCGACAATGTATCAAGACGGGAGCATAACTGAAGGTAAATACCTACAAAGGACTAAAGCAGGTTTGCTGGTGGTAACTATAGAGGCTAATGGTCATATAGTTATGGACCTGAAGTTACCAGAATTCCGTGGCGAGTTTAGTTATGAAGTTATATCAGCGTTAATTGGACTAGATTCGACACTACTTGAGTCAAGTCGGTTACCGATTGAAGTTATTTCAACAGGCCTCGCTGACATTATTGTTCCAGTGCCTTTTGGGTATCTTGATCAAATCCAACTGAATGAAAAATTAACCAGTGAGTTCTGTGAAAGGCATGGTGTCATTGGTATACATGCTTTTGAGCTGTGTGAGAACACAAGTGAAGTGACTGCTAGTTGTCGTAATTTCGCTCCATTGGTTGGGATCCCAGAGGAGTCAGCGACAGGAAGTGCGAGCGGTGCATTAGCTTGTTACTTAGCCAAACACCTTCCTAGTACACATTCCAAGAATTTTACTTTTGAGCAAGGTCGGGCAATGGCCTGTGTTTCAAGAATTACAGCGTCTGTGGAGTCGAACGACCAGGGAATCATTAAGGTTAAGGTTGGTGGTGTTGCTCATAAAATCGGTAGGCAGGAAATCTCCTTATAACAAAGCATTTAAGAGGGATTCTTGTTTTTTGTTCAAGCTTTTGTTTTATATGAATAAAATAAATTTTGCCCTAGGTTGGGGTGACATTTGGGGTTACACCGGAAAATAACTTTTAAATGTGATTTGTATCACGTTATTTTTGTGGGTGATTCTTGTTGAATGGTCTTGTTCCATGCTCAGCCACTTTAGGTGGGCAGTGGTATTTTGCTGACCGAAACTTGCTTCATCTGGGAACCTACATTTACCACTTCAAGTTCCATGTGTTCTGGGATCTTGATGACTTCAATTTCGATTTTTTTTAAAGTCGTCTTGGGGGCTCTGGGATTGATTGGGATGTTTGTTTGGGGCGTGAAGTTATCTAGGAAAAACCATGTGATTGAGCAATTAGTAGATTGGATCCGGATAATAGTGCTTACCAAACCTTCCTTAACAATATAAGCATGAATATCGCGATCAGTTAATCGCCCACCGGATGAATCCATCGCTCGGGTCATAATATACGGGCGTAACTGCTTACGCTCCCCCAGCGCTAAGAGAAGCTGGTTGATCATTCATGTAATCCTTCAGCCCCCTCAGCTAGGAGTATTTGTACCTATTTGTTCAATCTGCTTCAGCTGATTTCGAGGAGCCTAGTGATTTGGATTCGAGACTGCGCGTCTTTGAAATGTGCTAATGCGAGCAAGCGCATAAACCTGCAAATCACCCGCAGCCCCACAATACATAATCTGCTGAGTTCCTAGTGATGCAATTCTTAGACAACCAAATCCTGTTTGAACTCTACCACAGCAAGTTAGAGCAGGAGAAAGAAGAGTAATGATATTTGAAGAACTAAGGTATAAAAGCGATAAACAAACCGAGCAAGACGCAGTTCAATCAGTACGCAATGGGAACTGAACTGGTGGTTAGTGTTGTTTTAGATCCACAAAACCTAGGCTAACACTTGAGAAAAGTGATCAAAATACAGCTGATTCGTCGAACGCATTTTCGACCGCGTCTATGGTTGGAGTAAAGGAGCCGGATGAAGTCACTAAAGACTGGTTTGTTTCCCCCCGACTTCATGACCTTACACCATAGTAGCGAATTGGGAATTTTGACAAATGACAAACCAAGATAGAATTGAGTAGTTTTCCACTATTTGCAGTATTTTTTCTAGAGAGCAGGCTGTTTCACGATCCTTATAAGCCTGCTCCGACTTCCCTAGATGGTCAGCTGCGATAGCACGAACATCAAAGTATACGGCTTTAGTCGGATCGAGTGCAATCGCCTTATTCAAATCAGCAAGAGAGGCATTATAGCGTTCTATAAGCCCTAAACCATATCCACGGGAAGCAAATAAGTTTGCCATTGTGATCTTGTCTTCGCTTCCGTCTTCTTTGATTGCTCCCAGATCGATCAGGTATCCACAAGCGCTGATTGATCTGATACCCGAGTGTATCCCAATAGGAAGGAGCGGACTCTGGGTTAGCTCTCTGAACCCGTTTGATGAGATCGGAAAGTAGTGCTTTAACTTGCCTGCAATTCGCTTGCCCCTTACAGAACAGTCCTGGTGGAATAAGTCCTCGTCGCGTTTCCTCTCCTGAAGCCTGATAGCTAAAAATGCCATCGTCAATACAATCGCGCCATCCTATTTTCTCTTTATCCTTAGTGTAGCCAAACTGAAGAATGGCTCCTTCACCTACAGAAATTGTTGAAGTCGGTTCAATAATATCAAGTGAGAATGGGTCTGCTTTTAAAAGATCGACCATTAGGTTTGAAACATTCCATTGTCGCAGGTCTTTCGGACATCCTTTAATAAGGCGCTCTCCTTTCGTAACAGGATGGAGATCACTTTGAGGGCCATCGCTGACGCAAGTCACGTTAACGATCTGAAGATGACCTGATAGGGCGGGACGCAATGTCGCAGGGCTGGCTTTATATTCTATACGGTTCTTACCATACATGATCCACTTGCCACCACGTACAAGTTCTTTGATTTGGTGCAACAATGCTCGCTCTCCTTTTGCCTCCAGACGCGGTTTGAGGCGGTTGGAGGCAGAGATTCCCGATTGGTCGGCTAACGTAGGAATTCTGACCAGTTTTGACCTGAATTGTTTGAAGTCCTCTAGAAATTTTTCTTTAAATTCGATGAGACTGATATTTGCCTCATCCAGTTTTCCAGAATCTGCAAGCACGAGAATGAGAGCCTTGCGTGCTTCAACATTACTTGGTGCTATCGCAATCAATCTCCGGTAGTCCGTGATCGCTTCAGGAAATTGTCCAGCTTTTGTCAGAACTTGTGCACGATAAAGGAGATGACGATTATAGCTGTCACTTCCGGTATCTGACATTGAAAGAGCAGTTGTGTAGTCGGTTATTGATGAAGTTAAATTGCCTATACTGGCGTAACTGCTGGCGCGGTTGGCATAAAGCGCAGCCGATGGGATGACTCGGATAGCTTGGGTGTAATCTGAAATAGCGTCGTCATGTTTCCCTGCAAATGTGAATGCCATGCCTCGGTCAAAATGGGCACTAGCGCGTTCGTAATCGTTACGAGCGAGTATTAGGAATTTGCTTCGAACTTTTGCTGATTCATCGAACTTACTATTTGCGGAATAAGCTTGGGCGATGGTATCGAGTAAAACAACATTATTGGGCTGTTGGATTAGATCATAATTCGCGGCTTTGATGATGAGATCAGGGCAGTAAAACATCGCACCGGGATCTTCGGTGAGCTTATTGAGTTGTGGCAGCAATCTGAAGCCTCCTCTCACTGATTCAGTTTTGTTGACATCAGCGCTTCGAGCGTCGGAATATTTCTGGTGTCAGTTCAACGGCTTCGCACATGGCGGGAATATCTAGCAGCGTGATATGACTTTCGCACTCAGTAATAAAACCATCGTTTTTCAGTTTTTTGAACGTTCTAGAAAGCGTCTCTGGCGTCATTCCTAGCTGTGTTGCAAGCAGCTTTTTCGTCACGGGTAACGTGATTTTCCCTTCGCTTCTCGATTGAGCGCGATAGAAGTCAGCCAGCTTCATCACCAGTCTTTGGTTCGCGTTTACTTGCGTCAAAATGTTCACGGTATCCATCAGCTGGTGGATGCGATTGGTCATGTAGTTCATGACTTTTAATGAAGTCTGTGGAGACTGAGTAAACACCGTCAACACATCTTGGTAGTGGAACACAGACAACTCCGTATCCTGATCGACACGGGCACTCATCGGATAGGTTCTTGGGGACATAAACATCGCCATTTCCGCAATCATTTCTCCCGCCATGAACACCCGAAACAGCTTTTCGTCGCCGTTTGGCATCAAACGAAACAGCGAGACTTTTCCTCTCTCGACCAAATACATATTTTCCGCAGGTTCCCCACGTTCAAACAGTTGATGTCCTGCATCGCAATGCAAAGGCGAGCGTTTTGAAAAGAGTTGCGTTTTTTCTTCTTCGTTAAGTAGCGAAACAATAGAACCGGGCACGCTGTTTTCCTTAGCTTGATAATTATCAAGCAGCAAATTCGGACTTGGGGGATAAGATACAAATAATAATCATTATTGATTAATGTGCCAACTTATCCAACCTGAGAAAGGAGAACAGTTATGGACGGTATTAGTCACGTATTTCGATGGGTTGCCTTGTGCGGTCTGGTCGTTCTTTTTGTTCCCGTCGCCATCTTTGCTTAGGAGTCATTATGTCTAAACGATTAGCCATGCCCAATGAAGGGCGAGAAGTGACAAAAACACCGGGACACTGGGTACTCGCTCAACTGGGTAAGAAAGTGCTGCGTCCTGGTGGCAAAGAACTAACACAAAAAATGCTACAAGGGTTGGCGATTACGCGTGATGACCTCGTTGTCGAATTCGCGCCCGGTATGGGTTACACGGCACGTTTGTGCTTGGAAAAATCCCCTGCAAGCTACACCGCTATCGAACAAAATGAGCAGGCAGCGGAGATTGTTCGCTCTTACTTACAGGGTGCAAACCAACGTAGTCATGTCGGGAATGCACAAGAGACAGGGTTAGAGCCAGAATGCGCTTCTGTGGTTTATGGCGAAGCTATGCTGACGATGCAATCCGATGCGCGTAAAAACGAAATTATTGCTGAGGCTGCTCGAATCCTCGCAACTCATGGTCGTTACGGTATCCATGAACTGTGCATTACGCCAGATACTATCGATGAAGATAAAAAGCGCGCAATTCAAAGAGAAGTTTCCGAGACCATTCAACACCCCGCCAAACCCATCACACCCGCAGAGTGGAAAGCACTGATGGAAGAGAATGGTTTTGTCGTTGAATTTGAGGCTGTTGCTCCAATGCATTTACTCGAACCAAAACGTGTTATCGCTGATGAAGGCTTGAGTGGGTTCTTAAAAATCGTGAAAAACGTACTGACTAAACCGCAAGCAAGAAAGCGTGTGTTCGGCATGCGTAAGATTTTCCGCAAACACGAAAAGAACCTATCTGCGATAACGCTTGTCGCAAGAAAGAAGGAAAGCTAAATCATGTTTGAATACACTTTATATGAAGATCTCGCCAGCGAAGTGGATATCCCCAAAGCGGGTATCACGAGTTGCCCTGTGTACAAAAGTGAGCGTTTGCGAGGTGTTATCTTCGGGTTCGCCGAAGGTGAAGAAATGAGTGAACATACTGCAGCAGTACCAGCGATTGCACAAATACTCGAAGGAGAATGTACGTTCACATTAGAAGAAGAGGCGAAGGAACTAAAAGCTGGCGCTTGGCTACTAATGGACGCGCATTTGCCTCACAGCATTATCGCGAAAACGCCATTGAAGCTGATGCTGTACCTGTTGCGCGAGCCTAAGTAACACGCAGTATTGAAATACAAACCAATGTAAATTCAGCCCCAATCAAGTGTTGGGGCTTTTGCGTTTATTGCTGTCGGTACTTATCTGACGAAGTTCTGCAATCCTGCCACGCTGGCAAAGTTATAGAGAATAAAGCCCGATGCCACCATGGTGACTGCTAACACGAGGTTAAGCGTATTGCTCAAGTTGGCATTGGGTTTGGCGCTGTGATTTTTCATTTGGCGTTGAATCGCTAAAGCGTTGAACACCAATATCGAGTTGGTCATTGCCGTTCCTAAAGCCATCACGAATGTCGCGACCATGCCCCACATTAAGCTGCCTAGCATGTTAGAGAGAAACAGAACCAACACCGCACCAGTACAAGGGCGGAAGCCGATGAGTAGCAGTGCTTTCCATGAAATATTGTCATTAGAACCTGCGGAATCATCATCTTCTTGAGATCGTGTTTACTTGATGCGGCGCTTGACCACCGACGCAAACTCTTTCAGCGCCAATAAAACAATAAACACCGCACAACCTTGCGTCAGCAGACGAACATTATCGGAAAGGCTGAAAGCAAACTGCTCTGCAATCTTGGCAGTAATCACGAAAAGAATGCACGCGCTCGCGGCTTGTAGGGCGGCAATAATCGCCATTAACACAAGTGCTTGTCGGCGACGGTAGCCATGAATCAAGCTCATTGACGTCACTGCCGTTTTACCGTGTCCAGGGGCAACCGAATGCAGTAAACCATACAGAAAGCTGAAGCCCAACAAGTACAACAGTTGCCCTTGGCTGATGAGCATCAGGTATTCACTGATATACCGTAGTTAATCATTTTAGCTTTGTGAAGAAAAAAATGGATTCCTTTGGAATCCATTGAGTTGACTAATTGCGATTCTTTATTTTGTCTTTGGTAGGGAGTAATACTATTCTCTATACATGCCGTACACACAAGTCACGATGTACTTAATAAACGTTACGAAAAAGCAGATTTATCTGCCTTAATAGACAATACATCCTTAAGTTACTATATAACAATAACATCGGAGCACTTTGTGTTGTTAGAATTGGTAATCAGCCACAAGACCGAATGTACGAGGTCCGCCCATTTCGATAAGATCATTCTTATGGCGAAGAACGTAATCTTCATCTGTTGCATTCTTAATGTAGGCCCGAATGGTGAGATCATTCATGGCATAACCTGCATTGAGATTCAATATGGTGTAGTCGCCTGCTGACGTACTTCGGGTGTTGGCGAGATCTGTAAAGTAATCCGTTACGTGATTAACACGAGCACCAAAGAAAATGCCCGAATCTAGCTGTTGGGTGAAGCCAAGACCAGCCGACACTTCAGGTGCATAGCTGAACTCATTCCCATTTAAGTTTTCAACAGTACCGCTTGGTCCTTCGGTGATTTCTGTTTTTAACAAGCCTACAAATGCGAATACGTCCAGACCTGAGTCAAACCAGTAATTGGTTTCAACTTCAGTACCGTATGTTTTTCCTTTAGGGATGTTTGCTATGTAATTGTCGAAACGATTTCCACTGTCACCATACACGACCGTTTGATAGTTTTCATAGTCGTTGTAGAAGACATTTGCAGTCAAACCAAGTCTATTTTCAAGGAAAGTTGAACGGGAACTTAGCTCATAAGTCCAGACTTCTTCCTGCTCAAACACAAAGACCTGTTGTTGGTACTCGTTGTATCCAAGTCCGCCAGCGTTGTATCCTTTACGAGCAGTAAGTCCAAGCATTGAATTGTCTGATACATTTAAAGTTACACCGACTTTTGGTAGCAAAATACCGTTACTTTCATCAGCATTGAAATCGAGTGGGAACCTTGCGTGGTCAAAATCACGCTTCAGCTCATCTTTTTCGTAACGAGCGCCAAGTAGCAAGCCCCAACGGTTATTGAGCTGGACTTTTGAATCGAAGTAAATTGAGTTGGTCAGAACTTTATCTTTACGCTTCATCGAGTCTGTTTGCGTATCCTGATCTTTGTAAAAACTGCTTACCCCGACAATGGCATTGTATTTGTCATCTAACGAGTTATAAGATAGCTTCGCTTCTGCGGTGTAGTTTTTTTCATCAACATCACCCCACCAGTCCGTACGAGGATAAGCTTTGAATTTCGTATTATAGTCTCGGCGCGCAAGCAATACATCAAGGGTTAATTCATCATTGATTAAGTAATTTATGTCAAAATTTGCATTCCAGCTTTCGGTTGTTTGACGTCGAGTACCGTTTTCATCAATGTATTCAAACTTACCTTTTTCAGAAACCAGATTTGTATATTGACCTTCTTCATTACGGCTAGCCAATGTTAGTTTTAGCGTAAGCTTATCGTTAGACATCGGTTTGAATAACAGCTTACCTCTCACATTATAGGATTCAACTTCAGAAGGGTCCCATGGATATTGGTCATTATCGGGCAGCGAGTAATCAATTGGTGTATTACCCTTTGTGCCCTCGGCGGCTAATCGAAATGCGAGCTTTTCAGACACGATTGGGGCAGAAACAACACCAGCTAAGTGATATTTGTCATCTTCGTTTTCGTAGCCACCACGAACTTTACTTTCAAAGTGGAACGTTGGATCTTTGGTTTTGATGACCACCGCGCCGCCAATACTATTTCGGCCTTGGTTGGTTGATTGAGGGCCTTTATAAATCTCTACTTGTTCTGTATCCCACAATCCGGCTTTACCAAAGGCTTCACCAGTCCATGACTCTGACACGCCATCAACGGTTGTATTCACCCTTGGTGTCGCTCCTGTCATGAAGGAAAGGAAGCCTTCACCAGGCCCACGACCATCGACACCTCGAATATGTGGAATACCAGAAGGGGCATTCAGTACATTCGGGACGCGATCGAGTAGATCGTAGTATGTTTGATCTTCGCCATTGTCTGCTTCATCAGTAAAAACGGTGACTGAGCTTGTGTTCTCAGCAAGTGTACCACCGAGTTTTTCACCAAGTACCACAATGGTTTCTAGGGTTGTTAGGGTTTCTTGGCCTTTCTTAGTATTGCTGTTGTCCACTTGCTCTGCTGAAAGAGTGGTGCTGGCTCCAAGGCAAATTACACCAATGAGCATGGCAAGTTTAGTCTTGCCAGTATTAGTGATGGTGATGCCACTGTTTAAATCCATGGGCTTCATGACCTGAGTATTCCTTAATAAAAAAAGAAGAAAACATTTGATGTTGTAACAACATTTATGTAAAAAAGTGTTGCGGCAGTAATACTAATGATAATTATTATTATTTACAACAATGATGATATAAGTTTGTGCTATCTCATTACTAGAAGATATGCATGAAGTATCAACGTACAAGTTGGATTTGTGATGGATATAAAGGCTTTTCGAATAATAGAAAATAAGAATATCAATAGTGTTTTAAGTGGTTTGCTTGAAGATAATGAAGAAGTAGGAGCCCCATGTTGGTGGAACGAGGTGCAGACAAAAGGAACACCTTTTATCCTTTCCCAAGATAATACAAGCGTTGAGCTGCTATTTCTTTGGCGAAACACGGATGACAGTGTTAAGGAAATATACATTGATATCAATGGTATTACTGATCATCACAGCTTTGATATGGCAAGGCTTACTCATGTCAAAGGAACGGATGTTTGGTTTTATAAGGCAAGGGTAAACAGTACGTGGCGTGGGAGCTACACGTTTATTCCAGTGACACATGAACGCGTCCAACCAGCGTACCACGGAACATACCAAGAGAAACGCACCAAGCATCGGGAGTGGTTGAGAACCATTTTTCCTCTTAGTGTTCGCGATGATTTAAGTAAAAACAATTTGTCAGCCTGCGAATGGGGACGTTCGAAAACGCCGCTATCTATGCCAAAGGCAGTATCGCAAAGTGCTTGGTCAAGGTTCGATACAAAAAATGGCAATGTTCAGGCAGGAGCGGGCATGCAGCTGGCTTGGACTAGCCAGTGTTTAGGTAATGAGCGCTATGTTTGGTTGTATTCGACAGCCAGCGCTGACCAAATGGCTGAACTGCCATTGGTTTTAGTCTTAGATGGTCAATTTTGGTCTCAATCCATGCCTCTGTTCAGTGCGCTGACCGATGCGACGAGCAGCGGTCAGCTTCCACCTGCCTTGTATGTCTTCATTGATGAAATCAATGGAGCGCTGCGTAGTGAAGAATTCAGTTGCAACCCTTTGTTTTGGCAGGCTATCACTCAAGAACTGCTGCCGTTGGTTGGTCATTATTTCCCAATTACTAATGAGGCTAATCGTACGGCTGTTGTTGGGCAAAGCCTTGGTGGTTTGAGTGCGATGTATGCCGGATTGAACCATCCGGACCGTTTTGGTGCGGTTGTTTGTCAGTCGGGTTCATTCTGGTGGCCTGATTTTTCGTTAGTGAAGCCACCTAGTGAATATTCTCCTCTTCAAACAAGCGAACCTTTAACTCAAATGAGTCAATTGGTTCATTCTGGCCTTGGTTCTAACGTAAAGCTAAGTGTTTTTATGGAAGTTGGGTTAGGGGAAGACATCATGGTGGACTTGAGCCAAGACCTATACCAGCGACTTAAGCAACAAAACCATCGGTTATCGTTTCGCACCTTTGATGGTGGACATGAACGCCTGTGTTGGCGCGGAGGCATCATTGATGGGTTGTCATATGTTTTTAATTTTGAATCCTGATTTTTCTATGATTGGAGTTAACTATGTCTGAGAAATACATTAATCCTTTTGACGAACCTGAAAACCAGTTCTTTGTGCTGATTAATCACAACAATCAATATAGTTTATGGCCTGAGTTCAAAGGGATCCCTCCTGGCTGGAAAAGCACATTTGGTCCGTCACTAAAGCAAGACTGTATTGATTATATCGAAGCGAATTGGCACGACATTCGTGTGTAAAAAACAAACAAATAGCCACGACGATAATAATTAAATTTCTAAGGAATAAACCAATGCGCACTCAACAAGTGCAAGATAATTTATGGCCTCTATTGGGCACACAACAAGGAATTTGGTTCGCTCAGCAAGTGATGCCAAACCCTGAAGAATTCAACGTCGCACATTATGTAGAAATTGAAGGTCAAGTTGATACGTCGGTTTTTAGGCAGGCAGTGGCCAAAGGGCTTAACACTGCAGATTCATTACATTGTCGTTATGTAGAAGTCGAAGGCGTAATCAAACAGCAATTTCTAGCCGGAACGGCTTTAGAAGATGTTCTGGAGGTTTTCGATTTTTCCCATTTAGAGCAGCCAAAAAATGCTGCATTGGAATGGATGGAAAAAGATCTGCAAACAGCCATTGATATTCAAGGCAATGTAAGACGCTACCGTCACTGTCTAATTCAAATTGGCTCCAAGCAAGCACCAAAGTGGCTTTGGTACCAGCGTTATCACCATATTGATGTTGATGGATTCAGTTTTAACGCAATTAGCCAAAATATCACCCGTCACTACAATCACATGACACTCGGAACGTCCGAGCCTGAAGGTTTTACACCAATGGCCAAGGTAGTCGCGGAACATGGTCAATTTATCGAATCAGAGCAATACGACAAAGCACGATATTTTTGGAAGGAGGCCGGAAGGTCGTTGCCCGCTCCGCCTTCTTTAACCACAGGTGGAACCGATAAGGCACGTTTTGGTGTTGTTAAGCATCACATTAGTCTTCGTGGTGGCGATTGGCTACATGCGCAAGGCAATAATGTACTGCCTTCAGAGCTCGCAATGGCTCTTGTGTTTGCGTATTTACATTTACACAGTGGCAATGACGAAGTCTGTGTCGGCTTCCCGTTTATGCGCCGAATGGGCAGTTCGGCAATGAGTGCCTCTGGTGCGGTTGTGAATGTACTACCTTTGGCATTTTCTGTTGATAAAACTATGAGTATTACTGATGTCGCTCGGGTGATGAATAAAGCCATCAGACAAGCTCGTCGTTACCAAATGTATGATGCAGAGCAAATCTCGCGTGATTTAGGCAAAGTAGGGCAACCCTTGTACGGACCAATGCTCAACTTCAAGCCATTTGAAGATGAACTGCATGTTGGTAGCAATAAATCGAAAACGAATATCTTATCTGCAGGTCCGATCGATGATATTGAATTTTCTCCTGCATTAAGTAACAGCAAGCTCGAGATTGAGATCACAGCCAATGCGCAAAAGTATAATACCCAATCATTAACGATTCATGCTAATCGATTTGCCAACATGGTAGAGCAAATCGCGCAAACCCCATCCATTACACTCGCTGAAATTGCACTTGCTCCTCAAAGTGAACAGCAAAGTATTGATGATTGGTCTGTTGGCAATCGATGGCAAGATCCGTATCAAGATAAGTCTGTTCTTGATGTTTTGGAACGCAATGCTGCACAAACACCAGATGAAACTGCGCTCGTTTATAAGCAACAAAAATGGAGCTTTCAGTCACTGCGTGAAGCCATTGAGCAGCGCGCTGCTCAGTTGCGTACTTTGGGTATAAAACAAAAGCATGTTGTAGGCGTGGCATTGCCTCGAAGTCCAGAAACCGTGGTTACTATGCTGGCTATCATGCGCTGTGGTGGGGCTTACTTGCCAATAGATCTTGATTATCCCCAAGAGCGTATAGAGACTATCCTTGAACAGGCTCAACCTCAAACAGTTATTGTTGAAGATAGAGAAAACCTGTCATGGGGGGAATTAGCAAACTGCACAACACTTGCTGAATTAACCGCTCAACAGATTTCAACCCCAGAACAGATTGATATCTCCAAGCATGATGTCGCCTATATCGTATTTACCTCAGGCTCAACAGGTAAGCCGAAAGGGGTTATGAACACACATGGCGCGTTACTTAATTTACTTCATTCTCATCAAAACTCTATCTTTGGGAAGGCGATATCAAGCCTAGCGACAAATCGTTCAACTGAGCCGGAAAAGATTACGGTCAGGGCCTCACATACGACTTCATTTTCATTTGATGCTTCTTGGGAACAAGTTATTTGGATGCTATGCGGGCACACGCTTTATCTTTACGATGATGATCAGCGCAAAGATGCCTATGAATTAGTTAAATGTGTAGAAAACGACCGCATCGATGCAATGGACTTACCCCCATCGCTGTTTAATCAGATGCTTGATAGTGGGCTTATGGAGCAGGTTTATACTCCGACTCTGGTTCTCATCGGCAGTGAAGCGATACCAGAAAAACTGTGGGAGCGGGTGGGGAATTACCCTCAATTGTTGGTAGAGAACTTCTATGGCCCAACAGAATTTACCGTAGATGCCGTGAGTGCTCCTCTAAATGCAGATACCACCCCTGTGATTGGCCGTCCGATACTCAACGCTAAAGCCTATGTTTTGAACAATGCATTGCAAGAAGTGCCTGTCGGCGTAGCCGGTGAGTTATACCTTGCAGGTGCAGGGCTGGCGAAAGGCTATTTGAATCAACCGGGAATGACAGCAGATCGATTTGTTGCCAATCCATTTGAGCACGGTCAGATAATGTACCGTACGGGTGACTTAGTAAAATGGCGCGAGAATGGGCAGTTAGACTTTATTGGTCGAACGGATGATCAAGTCAAAATTCGTGGTTTCCGTATCGAACTTGGGGACGTAGAAAGCGCAATCAACAATATCCCAGATGTGGATTCATCCGTGGTGATTGCAGAACGTTTTAGAGATTCACACCGTTTAATTGCGTATTGCACATTAGTCAGTCATGCGAAGGGGCATACCTCTGAGCAGCAATTACTCGATGAAATGAGTCAGGCATTACCAGAATACATGGTTCCGGCAGGTTTGATGATCCTTGACGCGTTTGCGTTAAACGTCAACGGGAAAATCGACAGAAAGTCATTACCAAACATTGATCTTACCAATCGCGAAGAAGTGATAGCTCCGGTTACAGCAGAAGAAGTTGCTCTATGTAGTGCCATTGCAGAATTGCTTGGTGTTGCTGATGTTGGCATTTCAGATGATTTCTTTAACCTCGGTGGGGATAGTATCTCCGCAATGGGGCTTGGCACCATTTTGCGTAAAGTTGGCTTCGAACTCCGCCCCAAAGAAATCTTTGCCGCCCGTAGAGTCGGTGATATGGCAAAAGTGATGAAGCTACTTAACCAGCAAGAGCATGTGGCGCAAGAAGGGCAAATAAAGCCGTTGCCAATGTGGCGATGGTTTGAAGATACCTTCTCGGAGGACACCAACTATGTTCAAAGTGTCTTTGTCGAAATCGAAGCTGATGTTACGTTGAGTGCGCTACAACGAGCGCTGGTGAAACTGGTATCGATGAATTCGGTGTGTCGCTTAATAAAGAAAGAATCGCAATATTATATCGAATCGATAGATCAACTTGATGTCGCATCGTGGGTGGAGCATCTAACAGTAGGCGAGCTAAAACATGCCGATATTGATGCCATATTTGATCAGTATGGTAAGACAATGAGCTTGGCTAATGGTCAGTTATTACGGTTAGTGATGTTAAGTGATAGTAAAGGGCAATGTGGCCTGATGATCTTAGCCCATCACTTGTTGATTGATGGTGTCTCTTGGCGTGTGTTATTGCCTCAGCTTAAATCACTAACTCGCGCGGAAGTTTCCGGTCATGACATCGTCATTCCAAATGAAGTCACGGGTATCAATACCTGGTCTCATGCGCTGCACAATTATTTGGATGTTGCTGCTCAGCAAATGGCGGATTGGCGAGTACGAGAAAGTCGTCCTGTCATGCCGTTCAAACCTGCGCAAGAGGATTGCCGGGTTAAGCATTGCCGAAATAAACTGGCAGCCGCTACCACAGAGCGTGTGCTTGAGTTCGGTCAACTGTCAGAGTCGATTGATATTGAAGAAATCTTACTTTCATCCGTAAGTGCAGCCATTGCTAATGTGTTTGGCAACGAGGCGATTAAATTCAATCTTGAATCTCATGGGCGAGAAGAGTTTGACTCGTCCATCAACCTAAGCCAAACCATAGGTTGGTTTACCACAGAGTATCCTTTGGTTGTGGAGTTGCCGGAATCAGGGACAACGGTTGACTTGCTGCGTGAGGTAAAGCAAGCCAAACGGAGTATCAAGGATAAAGGGTTGGGGTATATGGCCTTGCTCCATCTTGATAATCCTCATCGTAACGAGTTAAAAGAACTAGCAAGTCGTTATAAGTCGTCGGTACTCTTTAACTATTTGGGCCGATTTGAGCAATCGTCAGAGAAATGGTCGCCACAAAGTCGAGCTAGAAAATTTGCTGATACCTTTGCTGTTCTGTTAGACAGTGAACAAGCACTGCAGCACGATCTCGAACTGAATATTTTTGTCGATGAAAATGCAGCCGCGCCCGTATTTGCATTGAACTGGTCATGGAACGAATTCCAGTTTAGCCAAAATGAAATCGATGTTATTAGTGATAAAATTGAAGAGAATCTGAATTCCATAGTTGATTGGCTTTCTTCGAGAACAATGTTGGCTGAAGAGCTAAAAGTGCCAGCTGAATTGACGGTTGTCGGTATTTCATTGCCACAAGCTTCAAGTCTTGAAAAGCGATATGGTGAGCTTGCAGATGTGCTTCCGGCCTTGCCTTTACAAGAAGGATTGTTATTCCAGTCACAACTGGGTGATGAGAACAGTAATTACAATTCAACAACGCGCTTAACCTTTAACGGTGAAATCAATATTGGACATGTTAAGCGTGCTCTTAATGTGGTGATAAGCCGTCATCCTCAATTAATGGCTAAGTTTGATAGTGATATACTGGGTAAAACCGTTCAGCTTATTCCTAAGGAGCTTGGTGAGTGGCCAATCGAGAGTCATAGCATTACTTCGATGGAAGAAAGCGAGCAGCAAGCGTATCTGACTTGTTATGAGAAAAGTGAGCTGACGCGTCAGTTTGATCTCAGCAACCCTGAACAATCACTATTAAATGCGAGTGTGATTTATCATGGTGATAACCAAAGTACTTTGTACATCTCAGCTCATCACTTGGTGGTTGATGGTTGGTCGACGCCGATTTTGTTGAGAGATTTCCTAACGGCATATGCAAGTAGTGCTGATGTTTTAACGCCGATTAGTGCAAGTTATGCCAGTGTTGTTGAGCAGCTTACGGGAAGAGATAAAAAAGCCGCTCAGCAACGATGGGTGG
>NZ_JADDYG010000165.1:69953-70611 GCF_015163535.1 Vibrio sp. OPT46
ATGTGTTACAGGGCGTGAACCCAGCCATTGCATTTGAAGATATTCCCGTCACAGATAGGCTCAACGAGCTCGAACTGTTTATCCCAGAAGACAAAACTCGAGCGATCAATCAGCTACTTCGCCACTATGGCCTTACCATGAACTCATTAATGCAAGGTGTTTGGTCGAGCATTCTTGGCAGCATGATGGGCAGAGAAGATGTAGTGTTTGGTACGCCGATATCAGGTCGTTTTGGTCATGTGGAAGGGATTGATGAACATATTGGTTTGTTCAGTAATACCATTCCGGTAAGGATGAAACTCAAACCAGAGCTAAGTTTGCTTGAGCAGCTAATAGCGCATCAAGAAATTCAGATTCAATTACTAGAGCATGATGAACTTGGTTTGGGTGAAATTCAGCAATTGGCTGGCGGCGAAACGCTATTTGATACGCTGCTGGTGGTTGAGAACTATCCAGACCATTCTGATTGGTTTAACAAAGACTATGCAGGGGCGCAGCTGTGCGATATTCATAACCGTGGCTACACTCATTACCCATTAACGCTCTTAGTGTTACCGGGTGAGCAGATCCATATTCTGTTTGAATACCGCGATACAGCGGGTGTCGCTGAGCAAGTAATGCAGCGCTTTGAACAAGTGTTAGATGCGATTATCGCGTC
>NZ_JADDYG010000165.1:70665-71863 GCF_015163535.1 Vibrio sp. OPT46
ACCAGAGGCAAGTTTGACCCAGTTAGATTTACGTCTTGCTGATGAAATTGAGTTACAGCAACGTATTAACCAGACCAAAGTTGCGTTACCAGAGCAAACCTTGCGTTCGTTGATGGCGCAACAAGCTGAGAAAACGCCCGAGAAGCTTGCTTTGATTGATGAAGACCGAAGTTTCACTTATCGCGAAATGAGAGGGCAGGTGAAAGCGATAGCAGAGTTATTTTGGCAGCACAAAGTGAGTGTTGGCGATATTGTTGCCGTTGCGTTGTCACGAAGTACGAAGTTAAGTCTTGCGTTCAATAGTATTATTGAATGTGGGGCCGCTTACTTACCGCTTGACGTGGGTTATCCAGACGAAAGGTTGGCGTACATGGTCAATGATGCGAAGCCTAAGCTGATCATCACGACATCTGAGCACCGAGCGCGCTTTTCTGCATTCGGAGAGTTGCTGATTTTGGATGAACTTCCTAAACCAGTGGCTTCCACGCTGACGGAAGAGAAGGATGGACTTACGCCTTATCATGGGGCCTACATTATCTATACATCTGGCTCGACAGGGAATCCGAAAGGCGTGTTAGTTTCGCATCAGGCTATCGTAAACCGCCTGAAATGGATGCAGCATGAATATACACTCAATGCGCAAGATGTGGTCTTGCAAAAAACGCCATGCAGTTTTGATGTTTCCGTCTGGGAGTTCTTCTGGCCGCTGATTGAAGGTGCGAGCTTGGTCATGGCACCACCGGAATCGCATAAAGATCCGGAGTGGTTAATGCAGATCATCAATGACTACAAAGTGACAACCATGCACTTTGTACCGTCTATGCTTGCTGCGTTTATGGCATCGATAGAAAACAGTCATGAACAAGGTGAGCGTGTCGCTCGAAGCTTACAGCGTGTTTTCTGTTCTGGTGAGGCATTATCGAAAGAACTGTCTAATCAATATGCACGCTGGATAGAGGCGCCATTACACAACTTATATGGTCCAACTGAGGCGGCGGTTGATGTGACGTATTGTCCGGCTTTTGGTTCTATTTTAGCTGAAAGCTTAGGGACGAGTGTGCCGATCGGTCTACCCGTATGGAATACGCAGGTGTATGTGCTAGATAGCTTCCTGAGAGAAACGCCAGTGGGTGTCCCCGGTGAGTTGTATCTAGCTGGTGATCAATTGGCTATCGGCTATTTGAACCGCAGTGGATTA
>NZ_JADDYG010000165.1:71956-75338 GCF_015163535.1 Vibrio sp. OPT46
CAGGAGATGTTGTTCGTTGGCTACCCTCTGGAAAAATCGAATACCTTGGTCGAAGTGATGATCAATTAAAAATTCGTGGTCAACGGATTGAACTGGGAGAAATCGAAACGGCGCTTCAATCGCTTGCAGGTGTTAAGCAGGCCCTTGTCTGTGCAAAATCCTTGAGTAATGAAAAGGCCATGGCGGGTGCGGATGATCGCCAGCTTGTGGGTTATGCGATCCTCAATGATGGTGTCGAAACGGAGAGCGAAACTCTGCGCAGCAAACTGGCAGAGCATTTGCCAGCTCACATGGTTCCTGTTGCCATTATCTTGATGGAAGAATACCCATTAAGTGCCAACGGCAAACTTGATCGCAAAGCGTTGCCTCTCCCGAGTGACGTTGTTACTGGTTCTGGGCGAACGGCACGACCAGGGATGGAAACTCAACTTGTGAGCATATTTGCTGACGTGTTAGGGCTGGATACTCTGTCTGCAGAAGATGATTTCTTTGCCTTAGGTGGTCACTCATTAATGGCAATGAAGCTGGCAGCAGATATTCGTCGAATTCTTAATGTTCCTGTGACCATTGGTCAAATCATGGTGAACCCAACACCAGAGAAACTGACGGCATTATTATTAGACGATGAAGCGCTAAACGATCCAACTCTTGCTGGCTTTGGTGAAGTCCTGCCAATAAGAGCGGGATCTGGTCCTGCGCTCTTCTGCATCAATTCCGCCTCTGGCTTCGCGTGGCAATATACAGGTTTACCTAAATATCTGGATGGTCACTATCCAGTGTTTGGTCTGCAATCACCACGTCCAAATGGTGCCATCTCTGCGGGGCGAGGCATGGAAGATGCTTGTGATATTCATATGAAAGCATTGAAGCAATTACAGCCTGAAGGGCCATACCATTTACTAGGCTATTCCTTTGGTGGAACAGTAGCTCAAGCATTGGCATCTAAACTGCGACGTCAAGGTGAAGAAGTTGCATTCTTAGGCTTGCTAGATACCTACCCACCTGAAGGCCAAGATTGGGAAGGGCCAATGAATGAAGAGGCGCAAGACGAGATCGAAAGAGAAAAGGATTTGTTCTTAGCAGCAAATGACATTACAGATGATGAATTGGACAAGCAACGTATGGCGATGTTTAAAGATATTACATCGAACTATGAAGATGCTGTTCGGCTATTATCTAGCGCAAAATCATCACTTTATGATGGTGAGGTGAATTTGTTTGTGGCTGAACGTACCTTACCGGAGGGGTATGACATTGATGCGCATTGGAAGCCATTTATTACCAGCTTGCACAAGCATTATTTCGAGTGTTCGCACGAAGATATTATCGCGCCTGAAAACGTTGGTGATGTTGGGGAGCAGCTAAATACGTTGCTTAGTGGACTCCCAAGTTTGAAGTAACAAAAATAAAACCGGCGAAATCGCCGGTTTTTTATTGGTGTAAATTCTTTATGTGAAACGCATGATATCGTCAGAAACGCTAATCGACTCTAGAATCTCGAGGAATGATCATTGGCGTCTTGGTTAGAGGGTCGGGCATTATTAAACAACGTAACCCATATACGTGTTGGATCAGTGTTTCTGTGATCACCGTATTGGGTGTTCCTTCTGCAACGACTTGTCCTGAATTCATCACGATTAAGTGATCAGCATAACGACATGCATGATTGAGATCGTGCAGCACCGCAACGATGGTTGAACTGTTTTGCCGATTCAGTTTTCTAAATAGATCCAATAGTTCAATTTGATGTGCAATGTCTAAATAAGTTGTCGGTTCATCTAACAGTAAATAAGGTGTTTTTTGCGCCAGAACCATGGCAACCCAAACACGTTGCCGCTGTCCTCCGGACAATGCTTCAACGTTTTGCCCTAGTAATGGCTCAACCTGAGTTGCCTCTATCGCTTGTTGTACGGCCTGTTCGTCAGCTTGTGTCCAGCGTTTCAAAAATGATTGATGAGGGAAGCGCCCTCGACATATGAGATCGTGAACAGTTAAGCCAGATGGCGCAATTGCAGATTGGGGCAGTAGTCCCAGCTGCTTTGCCAGTTCTTGACGAGGAAAGTGGCAGAGATTTTTGCCATCTAACAAAACAGATCCAGATTTGGGCATGAGCAGATTGCTTAATCCGCGTAGTAATGTTGATTTACCGCAGCCGTTTGGTCCTAAGATGACAGTGAATTTATTGTCTGGGATGCCAACTGACAAAGATTGAGATATGACGTTATCTTGGTAGGCGAGTGTGACTTGTTCCGCCTGCAATCGATAGCGCGAGTTTATTTTATGTTGTGTTGCGTTAGTCAAATTATGATCTCTCTGATTGGCGAATAAGCAAATACAGCAAGTAGATACCTCCAATACTTATGGTTATTACGCCGACGGGTAATTGGTGTGGTGCAAATAAATTAACGGCAGTGAAATCGGACAGAGTGAGTAACATCGCTCCCATCAATGCTGAGGCCATCAGTCCCACCGAGCCATCTTTGGTTAGCTTTCTAGCAAGTTGTGGAGCGACTAAAGCGATGAATGAAATCGGGCCCGTAGCGGCGGTGACTGCTGCTGTCAAAATAACGCCAGATAGCATCGCTAACCGCCGAGTGCGTTCACCACTTACGCCAAGCATTGCGGCATTGTCATCACCCATTTCTAAAAGGTTTAACTTTCTGACAAGTGTTGCAGATATGACAAAAGCGACAGCAATAAAAACAAATGATGGCAAAATTTTATTCCATCCCAGCCCATTCAGTGTACCAGCACCCCATATGGCGGCTGTCATCGCTGTCTCCAACTTGCTTGTGAGCATCAGCCAGCTATTAAAAGCGCTTAACATGGCGCTGATGCCAATACCAATGATGATTAATCTAAATCCTTGGATTCCTTGTTTGTATGCCAGCAGGTATACAGCCGTTGCTGCAATTAAGCCGCCTGTGATTGCACCAAATGCAACCTCAAAATAGCTTCCCCCAAATACAATGATGACGACTAGTGCACCTGTGTACGCGCCAGTGTTAAAGCCAATAATGTCAGGGCTTCCTAATGGATTACGGATGAGTGATTGAAAAAGTGCACCACTGACTCCGAGCGCTGCGCCAAAAACAAGCGATGCAAATAACCTCGGTAGTCGCCATTCAAGAATCACAATTGAAGTGAATTGTTCAGCTGTGCCGAATGCGACCTCAACAAGATCGGTCGGGCTTGTTCTTAGCTCTCCTTGAGATAAAGCGAAGGTGGCAATGATTGTTGTGGCTATTGTAAGCAAAATGCACCAAGCGACAGTTCGTTTGGATATTAGAAAATTGAAACGGCCGCTTTTGCGGCCAAGTAGGTAAGTGCCTGATGGTTGCATTAGAGTTTACCAAAGGAGTTCAGTTTACGAGCGAGGTAG
>NZ_JADDYG010000165.1:75389-80477 GCF_015163535.1 Vibrio sp. OPT46
ATTAGGACTGGGGCCCCGACAAATGCTGTCACAATAGAGACTCGGACTTCATTGACAGCGATAACACGGCCAATGATATCGGCGCTAATCAAAAGGAGAGGACCAAGAACCATTGCATAAAGCGTTAACCAGCGTTGGCTTGAAGAAGCCAGCTTTCGAGCTACGTGTGGGATCATCAAGCCAACAAAGCCAATTGGGCCAGCAAGCGCTGTGGCACTGCCACATAAAATAGCGATCACCAGCAGGGCTAAAGCTTGCGTCTGTTTGACATTCGTACCCAGTCCTTGCGCAACATCTTCACCAAGGGCTAAATTGTCCAACCCTGGGGCAATCAATAACGCGACGATCAATGCAAATGTAATGGGAGCGATGGCCGTAAAGGTCAAAGAGAGGTTTCTGATATCTAACGAGCCAGCGTCCCAGAAACGCATTTCGTCAAAGGCTTGAGGGTTTAAAAGCGTAACCGATGACGACACTCCCGCAAGAAGTGCACCTAGAGCCACACCGGCAAGCGTAATTTTTAATGGATTCACTCGGGCTTCTTTATATGTTCCTATGAAATAGACAAACAAACTCGTAGTGAGAGCACCGAGAAAAGCGAACCACAGGTGTTCACTCATCAAATGGTTACCGAAAATTGCGACACCAATAAGCACGAAAAAGCTGCTACCAGCATTCACACCAAGGATACCGGGGTCTGCAAGGGGATTGCGTGTCAAAGATTGTATTAACGCACCTGCCACAGCTAACGCCGCTCCGACCGGCAACCCAACGAGGGTTCGTGGGACTCTTGCTTCGACGATTATTTGGCTTGCTGTTGATGTTACTGTGCCTCGCAAGCTTTCAAACACAATGCTTGGCGATATACTTTTGGCACCGATCACCAAGCTTAAGATGCATGTGAACAGCAGTAAAGCACATAAAGAAAATAACGTTAAAGAGTGGCGATAAGTACGTTTTTTACGGGAGTCTGGCGTTTGGGGGAGTGCCGTTTTACTTGGTAAGAGAGAAGAGATTAAAGGCAACTTATGAACACTCATAAATACAATTGTAAATAATTATCATTGCCATTATTGTAACTTGATGCGTAGAATGTTCAAGCAATAAGCATCCTCTTTCAACGTGTTGATTTCACGACTCACAATATTTGACGTAAGAAATAATGAAAATGCCCAAAATTATGCTGGATTTCAGCTTACTTAAAGAAAACCCGAATTTTAGAATGGTATTTATTGCAAGGATGATGTCGATTCTTGCTCTTGGCATGATGACCGTCGCTGTACCAATACAGATACATCAAATGACTGGCTCAACCCTTCAAGTCGGAATGATCATGGCATTAGATGGCATCGGCATGTTTGTCGGGTTGCTCATCGGGGGCGTTTTGGCAGATAAATACGACCGACGCAAACTCATTCTATTCGCCAGAACAACGTGTGGCATTGGATTTGGGGCGTTAGCCTTAAACAGCCTATTGGCGGAATCTTCCTTGGTTGCACTTTATGTACTTTCTGTGTGGGATGGCTTTTTTGGCGCGATGGGAATGACGGCCTTGATGGCTTCGTTGCCCGTTATTGTTGGGCGAGAGAATTTGCCCTCAGCGGCGGCACTGAGCATGCTTACTGTTCGCATGGGAATGGTTTTGTCACCAGCGATTGGTGGGTTGCTCATCTCGTTTGGTGATGTCAGCTGGAACTACCTTGCTGCTTCAGTTGGTACCTTGTGCACCTTATTCCCGTTGTTCAGACTTCCTTCCATGAAACCGAGTCATGACGCACCAGAAAATCCGTTGTTGTCATTGTATGAAGGCGTAAAGTTTCTCTTTTCGAACAAGGTAGTTGGGTGTGTGGTTGTTTTTGGCACCTTAGAAACACTCGCAACAGCGGTTAGAGTTATGTTTCCCGCGTTGGCTCTTGAGACATTTACCGGAAATGCCGCGAATGCCGGATTGATGTACTCAGCGATCCCATTAGGCGCAATGGTCGGTGCATTGACGTCAGGTTGGGTAAAGCAATCTCAACGGCCGGGAATGGTTATGATCTATGCAACTATGGGAACATTTTTAGCCATTGTGGCCATGGGATTGGCAGGAAACTATTGGTTATTCCTTAGTATATTGGTGATATACGGATACTTAGGTTCTGTGGCTTCGCTTATTCAATATTCTATTGTCCAAGGACATACCCCGGATCATTTATTAGGCCGTGTAAGCAGTTTATGGACAGCGCAAGACGTAACTGGAGACTCAATGGGTGCTATTGGATTAGGTGCTTTAGGTAAGGTTATGGCGCCAGCAATGTCGATATTTTCATTTGGATTGGGGGCGACAGGGGTAGGGATGTTAATGGTTATTCTGTTCCGCCCGCTGCGCCGAGCAAAGCTATTTGATCCTGCTTTGGCTCCGCCACCAGAGCCAACCGGTTCAGCAAAAGAAGCCACAGCGACAAGTTAGAATAAACCGCCCTATATGGGCGGTTTGTTTTCTATTGAGCACTGAAAAGTGTTTCAATGTTCTCAAGTAAATTCATGGAGCTGTAATAATCAAGTCTAAATGAATCATTACCCATTGCGTAAACATGGTGATCTCGAACCGCTTTCAAATGGGCGATGAACTTATTTTCTCGTAATTGCTGAATCACAGGTGCTTCTGCGGCGAACAAAAGTATGGATTGACCTGTTATCGCATCGGCAAAGTTCTCACCATTGACTGGAACAATATCTTTTCGTTGTCCCATTTGATGATTGTCTGTGAGTGGTTCTGGGATTTCACTTAACTCAAACCCTAAAGCTTGCAAAACTCTTCCTTGGGCGGAGTTTACTGTCCAAAAATTAGCGCCACGACCATCGCCATAATACACCATAGCAGTCGTTGGTTGAGGTGGCAGTTTAATGCGTTCTTTGATTTCTGCGACCCTATGATTGAAGCGTTGAATTGCGTTTTCCGCTTGTGTTTTCCGATCAGTAAAGGATGCCAATAGTCGGGCAAGCTCTTGCCAGCTTTTATCGTCGTAATTAATAACCAGAGTCGGAGCGATAGCTGAGAACTGGTCATACATTTTTATTGCAGAGTCACCACCCGTTGCGGACACAATAATCAAATCTGGTCGTTCTTTGGCGACGGCTTCTGCATTAGCTAGGCCTTGATATAGTGGTTTAACGTTTCTTTGATTGGCAACGGAGCGCCATTGATAAAAATACCCGTCTTTATCTGCGACAGGACTGTTGGAAAGCGTCCCTCCCGAAGCAATTACTGGAGCATCAATAGCCAAAAGTGTTCCTGTGATCGAAACACTGGTGGAAACGATGCGCTTGGGTGGTGATGTCAGTGTGATGTCACCATAGCTTGACGTTATTTTCTTTGGCCAACCGTCTG
Organism: Vibrio sp. OPT46; assembly: GCF_015163535.1. NCBI lineage: Bacteria > Pseudomonadati > Pseudomonadota > Gammaproteobacteria > Vibrionales > Vibrionaceae > Vibrio > Vibrio sp. OPT46. Next base: position 78,763 of record NZ_JADDYG010000165.1, read on the forward strand.
AAACAGTTAATGGCTTAGACGTCTGGTCTGAAATTGCAGCATCATTGCATGCCGACAATAAGGTTAGAAAAAGCAGCCCTATAAAAATTCTCGCATAGTGGTGTCTCATCATTAGTTCCCGTGGTTAATCGCTCTATAACGAACGCGTATGACTTCATTATTGGTAGAAGGTAGCTACTTTATTGCGAACTACTATCATTATCAATTGATTTTGTCTTTGCTGCTGCTTACTATTGGTTAAATGATAATTGTTACCATTTGTTTCTTTGTTCATAAACAACGTCGACCAATTCCTATATAGGAAATAACTTACTAAGGATTATAAAAAATGGCGATTCCCAAGATTGCTGGCTACGAAATACCAGAAGTTGATACTTTCCCTGATAACAAAGTCAACTGGAGTATTGAGCCAGACAAAGCGGTGTTATTGGTTCACGACATGCAGGATTACTTTATTAACTTCTTTGATAAAGCCAAGCAACCTATCCCACACTTACTTCGCAATGTACAAAACGTTGCGCAGGCTGCTCGTCATGCGGATATTCCCGTGGTTTATACAGCGCAACCTGCGAATCAAGATCCTAAGGAACGTGCTTTACTAACGGATTTCTGGGGAACGGGGCTCACGCAAGAAACAGAAATCATTGCAGAAGTTGCTCCAGAACAAGGTGATATTCAGTATAAAAAATGGCGCTATAGCGCGTTTAAGAAGACGCCTCTGTTAGATTGGATGAGAGAAGCGGGGCGTGACCAACTGATTATTGTCGGGGTCTACGGTCATATCGGTATTTTGTCCACTGCGCTTGATGCATTTATGCTAGACGTTAAGCCCTTCATTGTCGGGGATGCGATTGCAGACTTTTCTTTGGAAGATCATCAGTACGCGTTGAAATACGTTGCAGGCAGAGCGGGTTGCATTAAATCAATGTCGCAGGTTATCAATGAAATAGCACAGGGTGGGCAACTGAAGTCAGAGCTGAGCCTAGCTTCCATGCGTGTTGATGTCGCAGAGATTCTAGATATGGATCTTGAAGAAGTTGATGTTGATGAGAACCTAATGTTTTTAGGCCTAGACTCCATAAGAGCAATGACGTTATTTGAAGCTTGGAGAAAGCAGGGCATTGATATTGCCTTTTCGGACATCATGCAAAAAACCACCTTAAGAGAATGGTGGCAAATGATTGAATCGAATTTGGAAGTTGCCGCTTAGAGCTAAAGTAAAAACCGATTTCTGATGAAATCGGTTTTTTTATTATGAAGAGAATTGTTCTCTTAACACTTTCTTGTTTATTTTGCCTACCGGAGTTTTCGGTAAGGCTTCAGCAAAATGGATTTGGTCAGGAATCTTGAATTGAGCAAGTCCTTGACTGTGCAAGAAGCGTTTTAGTTCAACAGGTTTTGGTTTCTGGTTGCTTTCAGGAACAATAATCGCACAGCTGCGCTCGCCCAGAAACTCATCAGGTATGGCGACTAAAGCGACATCATGTACGCTGTCATGTTGAAGTATCAGGTTTTCTACTTCTTCTGCGGCGATTTTTTCTCCTCCTCGGTTGATTTGGTCTTTATCACGTCCAGTAACAATGATGTTGCCGTCAGAGGTTAGCCGAACGAGATCTCCCGTGGCGTAAAATCGTTCTGCGTTAAATGAACGTTGATTGTGTTCTTTGGCGCGGAAATAACCTTGGATCGTATATGGGCCTCGGGTTAATAGTGCA
>NZ_JADDYG010000165.1:80533-86865 GCF_015163535.1 Vibrio sp. OPT46
CCTTCTTCACCAACAGGGACGGGTTTGCCTTCGTCATCAACCACGAGCACTTCATCGTCTGGCGACATTGGCCGCCCTTGTGTTTTTACGATGACATCAATCGAGTCATCTAAACGTGTATAGTTGACCAAACCTTCCGCCATTCCAAAGACTTGTTGTAATTGGCAGTTTAGCTTATTAGGTAGCTCTCTGGCTGTGGTTTCACTGAACTTGGCGCCACCAACTTGCACAAATTTAAGGCTAGAAATATCGTCATCGGCAGTCTCTGCATGTTTCATCCAAAGTAACGCGAGTGGTGGTACAAGAGCGGAGACGGTGATCCTATGTTGTTCAATCAGCTTGAACGCATTTTGTGGTGAGCTATCTTGTGCCAATACTACACAGCCTCCAGCAAAGAAAACGCCTAACGCACCCGGGGAACTTAATGGGAAGTTATGTGCTGCTGGCAATACGCACAGATAGCGTGTTTGTTCACTGAAGTTACATATTGCATTACTTGCGATAACGCTATATGCGTAGTCATTGTGTGTTCTTGGGATCAGCTTTGGAGTGCCTGTAGTGCCACCAGACAGCTGGAAGAAAGCTACATGGTTAGCATTGCTGTTTTGAGCAATACCTTGCGCTTCATAAAGCGTGCTTAATTCGGTAATTTGAGAATCTACCGATTGGTCTGTGTGAATGAGGTATGACAATGATGCACATTCATCCTGCAAAGTTAAGGCCGTCTTTTGGGCATCAAAACCCGGCGTGTCATCAGAGAAAATATACGCTTTTGCTTGTGCGTGACGACAAAAATAGCTGAGCTCAAGAGTTCGGTGAGCTGGCAGTGCAACAACTGGCTTTATCCCTTGCATGGTTAGTGCAAAGAAGCAGATATAAAACTCCGCTCGATTGCTGATTTGCATGACAACATTGTCACCCGATTTCAGGCCTAATGTAATGAATCCTGCGGCGAGCTGGGTGACTTTGTCATGCAACTGTTGAAAGGTGTATGAGCATTCACCACTGATGATGGCTAAAGCATCTGGATGAGTCTTAACCGAGTCCAGCAAATGGTCGAATAATGTTTTATCTTGCCAATATCCCTTTGCCCGATAGTACCGAGCGGACTCTTGTGGCCATGGTGTAAAATCTAACGTGTGCTGTATGTTCGTCATGCGTTCTATACCGTAAGCAATTCGTCAATTTGAATACCAGCAGCACGTAAAATTGTTCCCATCTTCGCTCCTGTTTCATCTAGCTCACTTTGAGGAGAAGAGTCCATGACGATACCTGCACCCGCAAAAACGCACATTTCGTGCTGGCTTACTTCTGCGCAGCGAATGGTTACCACCCACTCACCATTACCCCTTGCATCACACCAACCAACCATGCCGGTAAAGTAGCCACGGTCAAAGTTCTCTATCTGCTTAATGGCTTGATAAGCCGAATTTCTTGGGAACCCACAAACCGCTGGAGTAGGGTGGAGCTCGGCCGCGATTTGCAGTGCACTCGTTGTTGGATCGTCTGCCTGACCTTCCAATACGGTCGACAAGTGCAGCATTGTTTCCGTTTCAATCACTGAAGGCACCATGGGAGTAAACAGGTTGTGGCAATAACGACTCAAGACTTTTTCAATTTCTTCGACAACAAAACTATGTTCATTCAGATCCTTTTGGGTATCTAACAAGGAAGCACGTAAATGAAGGTTTTCTTGAGTGTTTTGAGATTTGGGACGAGAGCCCGCTAACGGGTTAGAAATCACGTGACCGCCTTTTTTGGCCAGTAGTAGTTCCGGACTGGCTCCCATCAACTTAACCCCACTTCCAATGTCTGAAGCAAAGGTGTAACCATTGGCATTGATGGACAATAAGTTACGCAGTAGCACTGTTTGGTCGATTGTGTGATCTGTTGCCAGCCTGAGTGAGCGTGAAAGTACGACCTTTGATAGCTCTGTGGTATCAAACAAATTCAAGAGAGTAGATACCCCTTGTTTATAATCGTTTCCGGTTGGAGCAGACACTATGGTCGCTTTATTTGAACTTTGTTTATCTTGTCCTCTTGCTCTGTGGCTACTGGAAACATAAAGCTTCTCTGGGATAACAAATCTTGTTGGCGTATTTTCATCAAAAGGAACGCTGGCAAACAAGACAGGGTTGTCGTTGTATTCAGACTTTGCTTTTTCCAACATTTCATTGGCTTGAACTGCCAGTTGTGAAAATGGAATGGCTTGCTCAAGTTGTTGTTCAATACCGACGCCTAGCATCGAACTATGGGGGGAAGCAAAGAAGAAAGGGGACTCATCTAATCGCGCATCCAAAATCTCATCAGTCATTTTGGAGAATCCAACAACTTCACGTTTCATAAATCTAACCTCTAAATATTACGTTACTCATATTTACAAATTGTTTCACATGCAAATGTAGTGCTAGAGTATAGGTGAGAATGATTATCAACATCAAACGATAATTAATTGCATTTTAATAAGGAGCGATAAATGACGTCAGATTTCTGCTACCACTTGAATGTTGGGGTAAGGTAAATGAATAGTACTTTTGAAACGGTACTCCTCACTGGATCAGGTAAAGGTATTGGTTATGCTGTGTTGGAACATCTGTTAGAAAATGGCTATCGAGTGGTAGCGACAGATAAGGATATTTCGTTTTTGAATCAAAGTATTGAAGCTCTTCGAGCTCGCTTTGATGAATCTAGGTTATGTTGTTTCGAATTGGATTTATTAAAACACGATGAGGTGAATGACAAAGTTTGCCAACTCGATCGTGAGTTTCAGTTTGACCATTTAGTGAGTTGTGCTGGAATATTGCATCTGGGTGCCGTGAACGATATGTCTTTGGATGAGATCAAACAAATGTTTGATGTAAATACCTTTGGTGCTTTGGCGTTAATCCAAGCGATTTCAAACAGCATGAAAGATAGACAGCAGGGAAACATTGTCGTAATTGGCTCAAATTCGGCAAATACACCTAGGTTGAATATAGGGGCATATGCAGCAACAAAATCAGCCTTACATATGCTAGTGAAGTGCGTTGGTTTGGAACTTGCTGAAAAGGGCATTCGCTGCAATCTTGTTAGCCCTGGTTCAACGAGAACAGACATGCAGACCCAGCTATGGAACGTCAACTACGGCGAGAATGAAGTCATAAAAGGCAACTTAGAGCAATATCGGCTGGGGATTCCATTGGGGCAAATGGCAGAACCAGAAGACATAGCTAAAGCAGTTCTCTTTCTGATGTCTGATGGTGCTAAACAGATCACAATGCATGATCTTCGTGTGGACGGAGGGGCTACGTTAGACAACTAATGAAGCCGGGCGTTATGCCCGGCTAAATAGTTAAGCGATCTCAGAATGAAGGTATTCGTTTTGGTAAGCAATCTTAACAGCTTCATCGAGTTTAGATAAGAAGCTTACGGAATCATCCCAGTTCAAACACTCGTCGGTAATCGACTTGCCGTAACACAACTCTTCTGAATTCAATGCTTGGTTACCACCTTGCAAAAAGCTTTCACACATCACACCTGAAATGCTCGTTTCACCTGCGGTCAATTGATCGCAAATGTTATTGATAGCATTGAGTTGGTTTTTTGCAATCTTACCACTGTTGCCATGACTGCAGTCGATAATGAGGCTAGGTGCTAACTTGTTGTACTCAAGGTCATAAGCAGTACTACGAACATTTGGACTAAAATAGTTTGGAGCCAATCCTCCACGAAGAATGACATGACAATGGGGGTTGCCTGGTGTCTGGAGTACGATTGGATGCCCATTGGAACCGAAAGTCACCAGTAAGTGAGAGTCTCCTGCCGCATGTATTGCGTCAATGGATATGGAGGTGTTTCCGTCTGTTCCATTTTTAAAGCCAATAGCACAATGAAGTGCTGATGCAAGTTGTCGATGAGGTTGTGACTCTGTTGTACGTGCTCCAATCGCCCCCCAGCAAACAAGGTCAGCAATATATGGAGCAATGTTTGTATCGAGAAATTCTGTTGCAGTAGGGACGCCTAGCTCTAGTATCGATTTCAATAATGAGCGGCTTTGATAGATACCTTGCTCTAAATTGAAATCGCCTGTTAACTCTGGGTCGACGATAAAACCTTTCCAACCTTTTCGTGTTCTCGGCTTTTCGAAATACGTTCGCATGACAATTTTTAACGTTTGACTAAATTGTTTTTGAACTTTGGCTAATCTATTCGCGTATTCCAAAGCTGCATTAGGGTCATGGATTGAACACGGGCCAATGATCACAAGCATACGCTGATCTTTTCCCGATAGAATATCTTTGATCTCGTCACGTTGAGTCTCTATAAAACGCTCTAAGCGCTCATCTACTCCAGATTTAGATAACACAGTGTGTAGTGTAGGGAGTTGTATGGCTGACGCTGCGTTGATGGTGTTGTGTAAAGGTTGCATGACTAATATCCAAATAAACCAAAAGACAAAAATGTAATGATGTTCTATTAGAATTGATAATGGTTCTCATTTCGATTCCGGGGTAGATAGTGTGAAACATTTTGTAACTTGTCAATACTGGTGGTAGTAAATAAGAGCGAAATTGTATATTTAAATTATGCACTGGCTTTGTTGCGGAAATCGAATGGACTAAACCAAAATCTTACGATCAGATCAGGGAGATTCATTCACAGACTTTGATTTCATGCCTAAGCCTCGCTACAAAACTATTAACTAGAGCAAGTACAATAACTCCTTGGCTAACTGAGGTTCACTCACGTTTTGGATTGACGAAGAGGCGATAGCTGAGTGGAAGCAACCCAGACAGAATAGACGTGGTCGCCCCGGATTGTTTAGTGACCTTGCTATCACGACCACTCTCATTGTAAAGCGCGTCTTTTCCTTACCTTTAGCCTACAAGGCTTCATCGATTCTGTTTTTAGATTGGCAGAGTTCCCATTGGTTTGTCCCAATATTCTTGTATCAGTCGCCGAACTATGTATGATTTTGATGTTCATGCGTACAAATGGATCAACCTACGGGGCGTACATAGTGGTCAATCTAAAGCGGTGGCGTTATTGATTCAAAATGGTGCTGATGCATGTGCTCGTGACGAACGTGGTAACACCGAATCGATGGGGCATTAATTAAAGGTGAGCTATCAATCGCTAAACCCCTTTTTCAACAGACCTATTCTGACCGTCCCAATAAAGATCGGTAACATTATCTGAGTTTGCCAAGATGTCTGGGCAGGCTGATACGCTGAAAGAGTTTGTGAACAAAGATAAGTGACAACAGCTTTCAAAACGATCATCGATATAAGATAATAATTCTCATTATAAAATAATTTTTGTAAGTTTTATGAAGCTTTTTCCGTGGTCTGATAACTTGGTTTCCCTCTACCTAAGCGTGGATTACAGCCCTGATTTTATATCGAATATAGAGTTGCAAGGTATCCATTTACCAAGTAATTTTTGTAAAGCGGCACTTAAGCGCCGTTGTGAATTCTTGGCAGGACGAGCGTGTGCGCACCAAGCGTTAACCTATTTAGGTCATGAAACTGCCGGCAGTATTGGTATTGGTCGTGGGAATGAACCTGTTTGGCCTGAAAATATTGTTGGGTCTATTTCCCATTGTGTGGGACATGCTGTCGCATCTGTTGCTCACTGTAGTGAAGATGTCGTTGGGGTAGGGGTAGACATTGAGAAAGTGATGTCTCGTCAGTGGGCGAATCAACTATCATCACAAATTGTCTCGCTTAATGAACGGCATCACGCTGCTCACTTTGATGATATTTGTCAGTTTCTAACGCTAATATTTTCCGCAAAAGAGGCTATCTATAAAGCGATTTTCCCTACCGTTCAACAGATTTTAGATTTTGATTCAGTCGTTCTTGAGCAGATTGATTGCTATAGACAAGAACTGACTTTTGCGACAAGCCTTATTCTCGATGAATATTTGAACAGTGAGGTGAATATTAAAGTCCGCTATTCAATGATGGATGATACACATTACATTACATGGTGTGTGATTGGTGAACATCACCTGAAACACTAACTAATTAAATACTGGTAAATCCCCAGCTAAGCTGGGGTGACTCGCATAGGTTTGACCATGACAACGGTGTAACTTCTTTTCTCGACCAAAAGTAAAGAGGAAACAACCTATGCGAGGCTATAAGAGTCTGTCTCATACCCGTTGGGATTGTAAATACCATGTGGTTTTTATACCGAAAAAGAGACAAAGATTGATATATGGTGCACTGCGAAAACATCTAGGTTCAACGTTTCATGAGTTAGCGAAACGGAAAGGCGTGACTATTGAGGAAGGGCACTTGATGAAAGATCATGTTCACATGTGTATCAGCGTCCCCCCCCCCACACAC
>NZ_JADDYG010000165.1:87031-94331 GCF_015163535.1 Vibrio sp. OPT46
AGGGTGCCTCAATGGTCGGACGCATCAAGCCAGTGATCAGCAGCAAGGCAAAGAAGTGCCAGATTTGATCAGCCAGCCCAATGCCAGTATACGCCAGCGCAGCGATCACATTACCGCCGAGCATCATCACTTTGCGGCCAAATTTATTTGATAGGTAGCCGACATAGATCCCAGAGGTGCTGCCTACCAGCGCCGAAAGCGCCAACATGGTGCCGATGGCGATCTCGCTGGCAGCGTAATCTTGATAGAGGAAGACAATCAGAAACGGCCAGGCCAGAAACAAGCTAATGCGTGAGAATAGGGTACCAAACAATACGATCCAAACCGGACGAGAAAGCGCTGAATGCGCTGGTACGTAAATAGGCTCTGATGTTCCATATAAACCTTCTTATTGCACAGAATCTATTCAGTATATCTACTCTTAATTTCAGTGCTATAGGTCAGATTTAGAGCAGTGCAATTAGTTGAATTAGTTAATTTGGTAACATTTTTATTTGGATTTTTTCTAACGGAGAGGCTGGAGATTGGTGAATTGCTCTGTGCATCAAAATCACTGATAAAAAATCATATTAGCAGGATTAAATAAATTAACCCATTCGTTGCAACACTAGCTAGTGTTGACCTGAGGGGGCTAAGAAACTTTGGGGCGTGCGACGTGAGGTCGTATGAAGCGCTGTTCACCGCTCAACGAGTAAACCTTCTATTGATATTAAATTTGTGGAGTACGCTGAAAAGTCTGTAGCGGTTTTGAGCATTAAAAATGAAAGGCTAAAGCCTTTCTACTTTACGAAAGAGCTTAAGCATCGTAATAAAATACTCAGAGCAGGTACGGTATATTCACGAATAAAGGACACAAATACACCAAAAGACTCTTGTGCAAACCCTCAAGATATTAAAGCAATGTGGCTGGAGCGTTTTGGGCTTGATTTACCTGCTGCAGCTCGCTTCAAACTGCTCCTAGAGGATACAGATAACTGGATTTACAATGGAGTTAATGGTGCATTTTATGCGTTGGATCCAGATTTTACTATATCGATATCTGAAGATGATTATCGAGGTAGTAATTTTTGGTGGCAGAATACTCTAATTGAAGAGCCCGTAAAGTACGATTATTTGCTCAAGTACAAAAATGCTGTTATGCATGAGTTGCCCGTCGTCCATTTCCAAAATGAAGGTTTATGCGTTCCATTTCCGGATGTTGAGTATGTAACTCACCCGGAAAAGAGAGATGGACTAGATGCAAAGTTTTATTGTGATCTATTTTACTATACCAAAGGCTCATTGTCGTATGCACTGTTCGAACATCTGCGCAAAATTCATACTGACAAGCCCGACTTAAGTACTCCTATTGTTACTCAGATAAAGTCTCCAATTATAAAGCTCCCATTTTTTATCTTAGATAAAAATGAGCAACTTGAAGAGCTTTGTAGTTCGTATCTGCTTGCATATAAGAAATTTGTTGAAAACCAAGATGACATTGTTGCGGATAGCCTTTATCAAGGAAAAATATGGATCGGTACAAACTTGAGAGGGTCTTCTCAGAGTGGGCGTTTAGTGAGGTAACCGAAAAATGCATATAACAAACTGTTTAAGAGTGATTCGCAGCGCTTGGCATTTTTGCTATGCGTTGCGTTTAGTGTTTAAGGTGGTATGCGGTAGCTTCGGTATTGCGTTGCTCACACCTTAACAGGGCGTTATGTGCTTTGGGAGAAAATGGAAATGGATATTCCCGACAGATTCAAAAATGTAAGATACGTTTCATCCCGCATTCCGGGTTGCAAAGATGATTCAGACTTAACGCTTGGAGCTAACTGTCAGGTCTTTGCTTATAACCTGCTCAGAGACTTCGGTCTAAATCCACCTAACTACCGTTCTAGTGAATGGTGGGATGAGTGAGGTGGTCACTGAGTTTAAGCCGCTAGATATCATGATGTACAACGACTCTACTGACTCATACGGAGCACACGTTGGGGTGTATGTCGGTAATGGACTCGTCTACCCCCTTTCTTTATCCAATGGCGTACCCATGTTTGAGCGCCATTTAGACTTACTTCAACAAAGTAAGTATCAGTTTTTATTGGCGCTAAGCGTATAAAACAGTTTGGTGCATAACGTACTTGAATCCAAGGCACTTAGTATCAAGTTTGAAGTGCGACACTTAGAGTAGCTGCTCATAAATATACTCTGTTGGTGTCTTGTAACCAAGCCTTTGGCGTGGTCTGTTATTCAGTTTATACGCTATCTGGCTGCACAGTCTTTGTGTCACATGAGCCATTGAGGTTTTCTTAGGTAAATATTGGCGTATGAGTCCATTTGTATTCTCATTGGTCCCTCGCTCCCAAGAGTGGTAGGGCGTTGCGAAGTAAAACAAGCATTTATGCTTGTTTTCTATCTCCTGATATTGATTGAATTCTGTACCATTATCAGCAGTGATAGTTCTAAATGGTAAGTTTGAACGTGTAACGATCTCTGTCATTCTCGCGTTGAGTGATACAGTTGTTCGGTCATCTAGCTGTCCGATATAGGTGTAGCCAGTCATTCTTTCAACGAGAGTGACAATGCAGTGCTTAGTTCCGCGACCGATCACGGTATCTATTTCCCAATGTCCAGGTTCTAGGCGTAACTCAGCTTGTTTTGGTCGTTCTGTTATGTGCCTTTTAGCGGCAATTCTCCCCCTGCTATCTTTGGCGTTGTAGCGCTTACGTCTCTGTTTTGGTGATTGACGTAAATGTTTCCAGAGCATGCCTCCGTTGGCTTTATCGGTCCAAATGTGCTGGTAAATAAGCTCATGGCTCATCACTGGATAGCCATGCAAACGGCAATACCCAACGATTTGGTCAGGACTCTAATCGAGCATTATAAGCGCGTCAATAATTTTGAAATCGTGCTTGGTATAGCGCTTGTTACGCCGTGACCGGCTCAACCTGTTTCTAGCTCTTTGTTGTGCTCTAGCAGGCTGATAGGAAGGGTTAGGGCGATAGGCGTTGTATCGAGAGTTACGTTTAAATTCTCGGTAGATAGTGCTCTTGTGACGCCCTAGCTCTTTAGCGATGTTGACGACACTAATGCCTTGCTTTCTAAGTGCGGACATCATATACCTTTCATTCTCAGTGAGGTGTGTGTAATTCATGGTTTTTCACTTCTTGGCGGGAGTAAAATTTATGAATAGCACATCTCACTGTTTTAAATTTCAGGGGTGTCGCACTTCGTACTTGAATCCAAGGCATATAACAAACAGTTCAAGAGGGATTCGCAACGCTTGGCATTTTCACCATGCGTTGATTTTAGTGATTAAGGCGGCTTGCGGCGGCTTTTGTATTGCGTTGCTCACCCCTTAGCTGGGCGTTAGCCTTATTACGGGGAATTGGAGCCCTCAGCAGAGGACTCCCGATATAAATCACTGTTTAAAAACGTGGTCTAAAACTGCAATATGATACGCATTTACTTGTCCCCAACGTTCATCAGGAACTTTATTGATCTTACCTCCAATTTTTTGGGTGTAAGCTCTAGCTTCCAAACCTTTAGCTTTTGCTAAGGTCAGAATGATTGGGATATTTTTAGAGTTACAATAAGCGATAACTGTGTAGTAATCCTTATCTCCAAATTTATGCTCTAATGCAGCATTTGCCGCTTTAAATGCATCGTCGGCTTTTTGATTGGCTTTTGTAACTTCGGCATTTGTTCTAGAAATGTGAGCTTGTGTATTTAACTGAGCCTTTTCTAAGTTGTTAATTCGTTGGTCATGTTGAACTAGCAAATTAGCTTGGTTTAATAGTTGCTCCGCCGATGATAGTACTCTCTGTGCTTCGAAATATGCATCTGCCAATTGTTCTTGGACTTGCCATGAAAAATCATCGGTAAATGCTTTTACCAACATTGAGTACCCACGTTGTGTAATTAAAATAATTCCAGATGGCGGAATAGGGTGTGGGTAAGAAGCTGCAAATGCTTGGTCCGTAGGCATTGCTATGAAGTAGTGTTTGTTCTTAAGCAACTTCGATTGGTTTGCAGTAAAAATGTTGTAAGTAGTGTTTTGAGAAACTCTATGTTATTTGTCAATGTCCCACAAGGTTAGGACACGCTCGGAGTTAAACTCAACGACAGGGATCGTAACCAAAAGGTCATTAATACTCAAAGGTCAAATATGGATATTTACCCAGAAATCGAGTTATCTAAAGCGCAGCATAATGCAATTGAAGCTCTTAGAAACAAGTCGTTTCCTGAACACCAAGTTACTCGCTCTTACTATAAGCAACTCCCGCATATGAGAGTTCTGAATTACGAAGGTGATCAGTTAGTTGGTTACATGGGATTAGACTACAGAGTTGTTCGCGTTGGTGATGAAATTTATAAAGTATTAGGTGTGAGTGACTTTTGCGTCGAGAGCACAGTTCAAAGACAAGGCATTGGCACAACAATGTTGTCTCAACTCAGCGAGTATGCGTCCACTAAAGATGTCGACTTCATCATTTTAGTCTCCGTTTTGGAGCGTTTTTATCTGGCTAATGGTTATCAGCGCCTTAACTCTCTAAGTTCTTGGTTGCGAGTTCACGAACATAAAAATTACGGTGTTGCTGTAGAGCAACTAGATGATTTATATGTTAAACCTATCAGCGGAAAAACTTGGGCTTTTGGTCATATAGATTGGTTAGGGTATATGTATTAGTCTGTAGTGGGCTAATAATTGGTTCACAACAAGAGTGGTTACACATGGCATTTTCACTATGAGTTGATTTAAGTGATGTAGGGCAGTTTTGTATTGTGATACTCACTCCTTAATAATGTGCTGTAACTCTTAGGAAGCAAAAGGTTTAATTTATGAAATGTAGAGTACTAGTAACCAGCATAAGTATTGCTCTTTGTAGTGTAGGAGAGGCCGCGAATCCACTAAGTATTCAAAGCGATGAGCAACTGTTTAAAAACTTCGCTCTCTCATCTTGCATTGCGACTAATTACAAAGGATCAGCTGTTGCGAAAGATGCGATAACGGCGATGCAAGGCTACAGAGAGTTTTCCGAGCTTCCTTTGGAGTCATTCTTTGGGGTTAGCGAGCTATTGGAAAAATATGATATGGCTATTTACAAATCAAAAAATGGTAACGTGATCAAATTGGCCTACTGTATAGACTTATCTAATTCAGACGATGTTCATAAGCTATACATTAATGCGAAATCAGAGTTATAACAAATTGCTCAAAGTTGATTCGCAACGTGTGGTATTTTTACGGCGCAATACGTTGAGTGATTAAGATGATTTTTAGTGGCTTCTGTATTGAATTACTCATCTCTTAGCGGGGCATTATGCGGTGATGTAAATATGAAGATATTTTTAATAGTAGCAACACTCGTTCAGTTTACTCTCCTGAGTTTCTCGAAATACTATTGCTCAATTGCAAATGAGGTGCTTAGAAAGGCGGTGGAAACTAAAGAGAGTAATTTTCTATCTTTCCTTGATAAGTATGATTATTACAATGACTTAGATAATTATCTAGGCTTAGCGTCCGCTACAGTGTGGGTTATGGTCGTGCTCGTGATAAAGTTGAAAAATGTATCAAGCACCGACATGGCTCATGTGGCTGTTTGTTTGCCGTTATTTTTTCATATGGTTTTGATGTCGATGTAGTTTCAATAGTTGTGGTTGGGTGATTAGGTACAACAAACGGTTCAGGCTAGCGTACCATACATAGCATTTCCAATTAGCGTTTCTTATACGTTACGAGAGCGTTTTCCCACAGGAGTAATATGTGATTGTAGTAGCAAGGTTTTCTTTTCCTCATGAAGCTCATATTGCGAGAGCAAGCCTAGATAGTGTCGGAATAGAAAGTTACATCGCTGACGAGCACACGGTAAATACTCAGTGGCTTTATTCAAATGCAATTGGCGGCGTCCGTCTGATGGTGGACGAAAGTGATGCAGAAGATGCGAAACAAATACTTAGTAGCGATTTCTCAGAATCATTGGGAAATGAAGTTGACGTTGATGAAGAAAAAGACGTTTGCCCTAAATGTGGTAGTAAAGATCTATTTGCATTTACAAAAGGTAAACGCCCAGCTTTCTTAGTTTTTATTTTACTGGGTTTTCCACTGTTTTTTTACAAGCATGGCTATAAGTGTAAGCAGTGTGGAGAGTTTAGTGAAAAACTTTAAATCTTTAGATAACAAGGCATTAAAGAGAACATTTGTACTCGTAGTATTTTTACGATGAGTTATGTCTAGTGCCTATACAAGAAGTCAGAGTTACTGCTTGCTTACAAGCAAAGCATTATACGATAGTGAAGGAATAACATTGAATGAGTGAAGTTAAAACAATAGAGCAGTTAAAAGAAATTTACGCAGAGCCAAGTGCGAGAGCTAAAAATAAAGCGCTGCCTGTGCTGGATGTTCATGCGATTACATTAATTAATAATTGCCATTTTGCAGTTCTAAGTACCGTTGATTCACAAGGGTATATCGATCTTTCTCCTAAAGGAGGAGAGCCTGGCTTCGTAAAAGTTTTAGATGAATCAACATTATTGCTCCCTGATAGCTCGGGGAACAATCGTATAGATAGTCTAAAAAATATCATTAGTAACCCCAAGGTAGGGTTGTTATTGATGGTAAATGGTATTGATGAAGTGCTCCGTATTAAAGGAATCGCAAGTATTCACACCGACTCCAACTTGATATCTGCTTGCCCCGATGGAAGTAAAGATCCTAAGGTTGTTATCAAAATAGTCATAGAGAGTATGTACTTTCATTGTGCGAAAGCGGTGATGAGAGGGAAACTTTGGTCTGATGACTATAAAGTAAATCGCTCAATTCTCCCTTCATTAGCTCAAATCTTTAAAGATCAACAAAAGTTAGAAAGTAAAGCGCTTAATCAAGAAGAGATGTTGAAATATTACCAATCTAGCCTTTAGAACGAGCGTGGTAATATATTGAAAAGATAGAAAAATCAGGTTCGACCGTACTATGCGGAAGTATGGATTAGGTTTAGTGGGGATGTTACTGTCTCAATAGCGTTAGTTCACAAATAAACAATTGTTAGTCCAAATTTTAAAATGAAAAATGCAGGAAAATTTACTCTAGAAAATTACGTTTTGGCTAGTCCGGGAGTTAGGTGTGTTGGACAAATGATTGATCTTTTTGTCAGTTTTAGCATTTTTACTCTCGTTTTATGGGGCGGCTTAGAAATCGGTATTGAAAAAGAGCTTGTGCGCGCTATAGCAGTAACTGCGACTGTATCGTATTACCTTTTTTCTGATTGTTTACCAAATGGTCAAAGTGTGGGTAAAAAACTTTTGGGCATTGCAGTTATAAGTG
>NZ_JADDYG010000166.1:0-2359 GCF_015163535.1 Vibrio sp. OPT46
AAAGGCTGAATTGAAATCAACAGCATCATTAAAAATAATTATTGCAAAACAGATATTCGATACAAGCATGATCCCTAATTCTAACTTTGAATGGGGCAAAACCAGCTTAGCGCAAACATCAACCCCGAATTTGATACCATCTATCAGACTCTTGAGCGACCGAACTGAATGACGGCTTTCTGGTGCTAACTTACTAATCAACAATATATTGCGACTCGCTATCCTAGACCTTTCTCAAACAACCACCTAGCTCCCTTCCTCTCCCAACTAGAAAAGCCCTCTCGGAAACCTCCTGCTAACACTTAGGGGGGAGCTTCAATCGTATTCTCTCCAAGACAATCAATATCGACTGTAGCGGTTAAAGGCAAAGGACACAGAGGAACACATCCTCTAGTAGAGGCTAAGGTTAAAAAAAACTCGTATAATTTAATACACGAGTTTTAGAAGCTTATGAAATTATAACTACTTACTGTTAATAGCCCCGATGAATAGCATGAACACACCAATAGCACACGCCACTAGTGGAAAGTTGATACAAAAAACCATAAAAAGGAGAACAAAAATAAGTTTAATCATACTGTGCACACTCTTATGAATTAAAGGCCACACATTTCATCAAACTCTTGAAGAATGTCGTATTTGATCATGGCATCAGCCCCTTTTTCTTGTCGATATGCTTTTATTAGGCCATCCACACAATCTTCACCGGTTGAGTACATATCTCTGTCACGACTGATTTTAATAACTCGCTCATAAGAAATCCCTCCCAAGCTAACCAGTTCATCGTAATCAAGTCCATCTAACCTATCCATCAAATCAGACTGTCGTTGAGGATCTAGTCTTATATCTCTACCAAAGTTTTGGCTACTTGAGCGTTGCGCTAGAGTTTGGACCTCTCCTCTAGTTAAGTTAGGTCGAGATTCAACGTAATCCAGAAGTATGATTCGATTAAATGCAACAGCAGCTAATTGTGCTTCATAATCACTATCTCTAGACTCAGCAACCTCCACAACAGAGTCAACCAGTGACTCGACAGAGCTACCATCAAGCTCAGGCTCAAACACATAATTAAAAAATGAGACAGGCCACATTACCCCCTCAGAAAAATGGTCCTTACCAAAACCTTCTGGACCATTAGTTGTAAACATTGAATAGCCTGTAACAACAAAAGCAATAGCCACGTACACACTTAATATATGCTTCATTCAAATACCTATAATTTTTTTTTAAACTTTCTCATATCTTACACATGAAAAATTTAAATTAATATTATATCTATCAAATTACAGGCATATAAATTAAGTCACATATTCACATGTGACATATAGACAGTATGTTTCAAGTAAAAACAGCCTCAGTATCTTGACCCAACGACAGATTGCGCATCTCACCCTGATTCTTAGCTAGACGAGCCTTGTCATTCACCGAGGTAACGGCTTTACCCAAATCACCACCAGAAAACGAGACAAAGCAGCTCATAATGCAATCAAGCAGTAACAAAGACCTGATCCCACTATAGGATCAGGCTCTCTATACCGCACATACAGTCAGACCAAATCGTTCACCACTACACTATCAGGGTAATACCATATTAAATCGGACCTCCTAGCGGAGTTATTTATATGTTTAGTTACACTCGATGAAAAACAGCACCGTTTTGAGACTTCCCATATCTGGTATGGGTTTCTACTTTCATCAATTGCCCCACTCCCCATACCACACATCAAAATCTCAAAAATCATAGTTCTGTCCCTCCCGCTTTCTACACAACCTTTTAACTCACACACCAAACCAAGACGGAGCCACACTCATCAGAGGATGAGCTCTGTGGTATAAAGAAGGTCGCATCACCCGCCAACAATGCACTTGGTTATAAGAGAACAACGATGAACAATGAAAACAAACCTAACCATGTTGAAGCCATAGATAAAGAACTCGACGAATACTTCCAAGCAGAAACCACCGACCAAACCACAGAATCAACCAGCATCGAACTCGACCAATTCCTCACTCAAGAGCAAACCGATGAATACTCAAGTAAAGCTGTCGATGATGAGCTCGACATCTACTTCGAGAATGAACAGCAGTCACCATGGCAAGCTCTCAAAGGTGATGATGAAGCGGTTCACATTGGTATAGACAGTGAGTACGTCTACAACGCCGAGGAAAACCGAAACGACATTCTGTCCTATCAGTATTATCTAATCGCAGGTGAACACCACATGAGTGATGTGGTACTTACCCCCGTTGCTGATGTTATCAAGAAATCCAGAGCTGCGAACAAAAGCCGTGAAGATGAACTGAAAGCGATTAATCGAATCAAGAAACCACGTAAGAAATTTGAAGAGTTCTTGGTTGA
>NZ_JADDYG010000166.1:2415-17363 GCF_015163535.1 Vibrio sp. OPT46
AGTACTCCAAACTGCAATGGGGCGCGGATTCATCACAGGATGGCCAAAGAAAATCTACATCTATGCCCACTACCTTAGAGCTGACATGGTGTCATTCGAAGCGTTCTGGGATACCAGTCAGAAAGCGAAACTGGAAGTCGTCAGAAGCACATTAACCTCCACGCGTGGCGCATACGGCATCGACCTAGACGCAGTGGGTAGAACCAAGCAAGCTTCAGAGCCCGTTCACTTTACAGACAAGAATGGAAAGAAACGTGAGAGCCGTGTCCGCTTTGTAGATACTTTACTACTTAGTCCGGGGCAAAGTGGACTTGATAATGCGGGAGAACTCATCGGCATACCAAAAGAAGTAATCCCAGCTCCATATCGCAAAGACCGAATGGATGAACTACTAGTAGAAAATGAGCCACTCTTCCTTCGTTACGCATTGAGAGACGCCGAAATCACCGTTAAGTACGGATTGGAAATGCAACGCTTCGCTCTTAACGACATCAAAGAATCATTAAAGGGTAAAATTCCAGAAGAACGGTTAGATAAACTTCAGTTTAAACATCTACCATCAACACTAGGTAACTTCTCAGTATCACTCTTCAAAGCACTCACAGGTGATAAAGACGATCTGAACCAAGCACTCGGTATGGAGACCAAAACGATTCAATACTGGAATCAAACAAAAGGTCGAGTCATGCAGAAGAAAGAAACTGTCATCACTGCTGGTCGTCGTATCTTCGAACAACTGGCAATAGACTGCTTCCATGGAGGTAGAAACGAGTGTTACGTGTTTGGTGGTGCAAACTTAGGTGATTACAACGATTTCGACTTGGCTACGGCGTACGTCAATGCCTTAATGGATATTAAACCTGTTTCGTTTGAGAGAAGCTTCACCTCAACAGACATCAATGATTATCTTGGTCACAAGATGGGATTTGCTTACGTTAAGTTTAAATTCCAAGAGCATACTAAGTTTCCATCTCTTCCAGTAAGAACGGACTTATACGGTCTGTACTACCCACTAGAGGGCTACTCTTACTGCACAGCACCTGAAATAGAAGTCGCATATAACATGGGGTGTGATATTGAAATTCAGTTCGGAGTGATCGTTCCATGGATTGAAGATAAAGAGCCACTTTTCAAAGGCTTTACGGAACTCATCCGCGAGCAACGTCAAAAGTATACAAATGAGGGCGATAAATTCAGAGAGAAGCTCTGGAAAGAGATAGGCAACACGCTATACGGTAAACTAGGGCAGGGACTGAAGGGAAAACGGGGCTTCAACTCATCAGATGGATTAAGTAAAAACATACCTCATTCTCCTGTTACCAATCCATATTTCGCAGCTCATGCGACAGGGTTCGTTAGAGCCGTTCTCTCAGAGCAATTAGCAGGGTTATCGACACAGGATGATAAAGGTAATCACGACGACGTTACCGTTGTGAGTGCCACAACAGATGGGTATCTCGTAGACTGTACTGAAGAACAACTCCATGTTTCAGGAACCATTAGCCAACGGTTCAGTAAGATATGCGAGCAAACGGGTGACGGTAAGATGATTAAGCATAAGCACCATGCTAAACAAATCATCGCAATGAAAACCCGTGGACAAATCACTGGTGAATATGGCGATACCGAACCTGTCATAGCAAAAGCAGGCGTTAAGCCACCAGAATCAGCCTTATCATCGGCAAAGGATGAAAATGCTTATATGGTCGAACTGTTCTTAGACCGCTACCCCGGACAGAAGATCCCAAACAACTCATTGATTTCACCTCGTGACATGTACCTTAAAGACATGGACTTGATAGAAATCCAACGAGAAAAGACGCTCAACTTAGAGTTCGACTTTAAGCGTAAACCCGTTAATCCTCGCATGACTAAAATCCGCCACCCTAAAGGTCACATCGTCGAGCATATCTACTTCGATACCGTACCTTGGAAGAACGAGCAAGAAGGACAACAGATTCGCGCATTGTTTGATGGATGGCGACGTGATAACTGCCTTAAAACAATGGAAGATTGGGAGAACTGGGTCGACTACAGCAAAACCAAACCACTACTGAAGGGATCATACATCAAGTATGAGGAAGGCGGTTCACAGGGTGCCCTGCTAAAACTCGCGTTAAGAGCTCTATCTAAAGAGAGCTACGGACTGACCAAAACCATTAATGGTAAGAAACTTACTCTCAAACAACTTACTGAACTGTTTAACAATGCAGGATTTAGGATTGCAGATAATGCCATTAGTAATTCACGAGACACAGCCTTCCGTCCTAACGTACTCGCTGCAACCCCAAGACTGATACCACTATTACGTTGGTTAATTGCAACGTTCCCTGACATGGAGATAGAACACTTTTTCCATAAAGACGAACTGGATGAAGTAAAAATGATGCTGAAGAACTCGTGATAGTTGGTAACGATAGCGGAAAACGTGAAGAGAACCGCTTACACAAAAATATATAAACAATTGATTTTAATAAATTATATCAACATAAATGGATGTTATATCTTGATAGGGGATTAGGTTAACGATTTCGTGATGGGATTACTGACGTAATCAGAGGGGAATTGCGTGGCCTAATTACACTATCAAGATACAACATCCATCTTTTAACTTAATGTTATGATTTATATACCATTATTCAGTCAGAACTAAGTTTACCTATCCTAATTTTTTTGGCTCTATTCAAGCTAAAAAAAGAGTGGGCGGTATCTAACCTCCATTCAAATGCATAAAATGTGATCAGTCCCACAAAAAAAATAACGCTAAAAATCTTGCTTTTCGCTGTTCAAAAAACATACCGCTACATATCTAACAGGCTCTTAAACCAATTATCCCGAGTGGATGAATACCCCTTTTTAGTAACAAGCAATTCGGTAATACCCTCGTTACACGCCTTTTAAACAACGATACGCCCCCTTGTAATCCACTTTTCATTTTTTCACTATAAAACACCCAACACCACAACTAAGGCATTGTTTTAAAAGACTTTTCAATATTGACCAAAAACCTAAAAGGGGCTTAAATGAGGGCTCTTTTTAAATATGGAGACAAGGAAAATGACTGAAGCAAACAAAGTACTAGAACTCCCTGAAAGTCGTCTAAATGGATTAACCGATGCCATAGTAAACGAGTTGTCGAACGCTGGTGCTGGTCGTGTTGTTGATAAGGAACAGTGTGAGCAAGCTCAGTACAATATTGGTTCTGCAATGCATGAAGCTAAGCAGCTCTTTCAAGGGAACAAGAATAAGTTCGGTAAATGGCGTGATGTAAATATTATCGGCAACGGTAAACGTACGGTAGATAAGCGCACGCTTACACGTTGGACTAGCTTATGTGAATTCGGAACGCTAGATGAATGCCGTAAAGTAGGATTTACCAACGTTTACAAGTTATCGAGTAAGCGCTATGCCCCTTTGCGTGAGCAAATTAAACAACACCTAGAACAAGACCCGGATGTTGAATCTGACACTATCAATGAAATGTTCAACGATTTTGCAACTCAGTTAAAAACAGAGAAGAAACAAACCAACTCCGTTGTGAATGATGACTTGGTTGACAAAGTATCGGAGCTGGAAGCTCGCCTCAAAGAGCTAGAGCAGGAGAATGCCAACCTACGTCAACAATTAGAAGGTCAACCCACTCTTGAAGCTGCGTAACTTGTTACCGAAACGACATTATGACGTTTCGGTTTTGCTATCGACTATTAAGGAACACCCATGGCAACCGAAGTAAAAAAGAACACGGTGAACTTATTCAGTGTCAAGTTACAGGTGTCAACGAGTATCTTGGCATCAATCAACATCACTGATGGAAATGTCAGTGTCAGAGCAGCGAGCGGTAAACAGCTAGCTCATTTAACTCTTAAAGATGAAGAAAGTGAGCAAAATCTCGATACGCTATTTGCTGACCTTGAGAAGCTTTGTATCCGAGACGCGAATTACTGGATAACCCTCCCAACAGGTAGTTGGGTGCGGAAAAACGCCATTCTAGGATATGAATGTCACCTTAGTGAAAAATATCAAGGACTTATCCTGAGAACTCAAGGTAACCGGATTCTTTCATTTATTCCCTGTGATGATCTAGATACACAGTTAATGATCAAACAGGAAATTCAGAAGGCTACAGCAGCCTCATCACCGTCCCGTCGTTACAAACCTAACTGGGACTTCCATCAAAGCGCAGTTTAACTGCATCTTTTACTTAACTATTGGAATATAAATTATGAACATGTCTATCTATGATTTAATCGTTAATGCTTTCACCGCTGAAGCAAATCGCACTAACCAGAACCGCCGAACTCGCCTTCGTGAGGTTCGTAAAGTTGGTCAGAATATCGAATCGAAAGGTGGCAAGATCCAACACTGGGATCAAATCCTTGATGAGCTTGAAACCGCTCTGGTGCACGACTATGACACTAAACGCGATTCTTTCGGTTACAAGGAGACAGCGAAGCGCTTGAAGCAGGTGATTAGCGAAGTCACTGGTCACTAACGTGTTACACGTTACTCTCACTGCTTAATAGTTTTTAATAGTACGTTTTTATCAAATAAATTGCCCAGACCTTAGCGATTATTTCATGCAAGAATTTCCATACCCTATCTGAAAGGTGTTTGTTGACGGACGTTAGCAAGCACCTTTCGACCTTCGGCTTTCCATTCTTGAAACGACATAATTTCAGCTCGAACCCACCAATAAAAAAGAAGCAGAGTCCCCCCTACTTCTTCCTATGCTCGAATTAGTCTTAGACATTGACTTCAGTTCGGTTTCTACCTTTCCTTTTCGCTTGATACAGTGCTGTATCTGCTTTTTGGATGGCCGCATGAAGTGACTCTCCACTTCCCGTCCAATGTGACACGCCAATTGAAACAGTTAAATTACCTATACTTGCAAATTTGTACTGTTCAACATGTTTTCTTAGCCTCTCAGCCTTTTCAAACGCATTTTCCACATTCATTTCAGCAAGGAAAATCATGAACTCTTCCCCACCTATTCGACATAGAATATCTGTCTTACGCGATTGCCATTTAATAAGATTAGAAAGTTCTTTTAAAACCTCATCACCAACACTATGCCCATAGGTATCATTCACTTTTTTAAAGAAGTCAATATCAATAGCCATAATAGAGAGAGGTCTATTGTCTTCTTTAAGTCTATCAAGAGCTTCTTCAAAACCTCTGCGATTAGTGAGTCCCGTCATGATATCAGTCAAACTATTGGAATGAAGCTTTTCTATTGTGTTCGAAACATCTGTGAATGTCTTAACAACAGACGACTTCAATAAAGACGCCTCAAAATACCAAGGTTTTATCTTATTAAAATCTACAGGCTCAGAGTCTTCCACGTTTGCTCTTTTGATTGAACGTGCCAACTGTGATAGGGGCTTAGATATGGTGGTAGACGTCACCCAAATCAGGATAAAAGTACACAGACTTAACGGCAGAGTTCGCACAAGTACGGAATATATTTGAGATTCTAATAAGTCAAAGCTAAGAGACTTGGCTCTCTGAACGATAATCCCCCAACCAGTACTATTTACAGGTGAAAAACCAGCGAGCACTTCTTCGCCAAAATAGTTAACAGCTTCAAAGCAGCCTTCTTTACCTTCAAGTACCAAGTTAACTACATCAACATTCTCAGCTAGTTTTCCAGTGAGTGCTTGATCAGGGTGATAAATTATGGTCTTTCCACTATCAACTACATACAGGTATGACCCATCACTGTGACTATGTTCATCGAGAAGAGACTTTAGTACATTATTATCTTTGAGATAAATAGTGCCACCGACGTAACCTAGATATTCCTTATTGGGAGAAAAAATAGGGTATGAAATGCAAATCAAGTAGTTTCCTTTAGGTGAAATAAAAGGCTCAGTAATGAAAGGAATTTCCTTTCTGAGGGAGTTGATAACTGCTTCATTTTTTAACAGCACCCCTTCCACATCACTGACGTTTCGTGAAGTTGACACGATAACGCCTTCGCTATCCACTAAAACGGTTGAGTTAAATAAACCAGCTTGTTCTTGCAATCGATTCAGTTCTTTCTTTATAAGTTCTTTATTTACAAAGTTACTTCCTAAAATATCGGCTGTGTACTTAACTTGTTGCACTGCTGATTCAGTAAAGACCTCCGTTACCTCTGCCATTTTCTTAGCGTAGGTATAATTTTTTTCCATGGTTTCACTGATAACATGATGACGCTGAACCTGGTAAATTGAGAAAAAAGCATTAAGTAATGTTATAGACACACTTAAAACACAGATAATGAGAATTAGTTCTCTGAGGTTCAGTGTTTCTTTATTGATTCCAAGCATAAATTTGGAGATCTCCTATGTGAGAATCCATTGTCACAATTTATAGATTATTGCTTACTTATAATCCTGACAATGAGAGCAAAATCAAGGAAAAGAAGTAGGCACCCCTACTTCTTTTTTAATTGCAGTTCAAGTTCGTCTAGAACACCTCCCATAAGGGCACCTGCGACAAACCCGATCGCTCCACCGAGAACGACGCCCTGTGGACCATAGCGGGTACCGAGTGTGGCACCGTACTTCGCGAATCGAACGCCTGTTGACGCGCTAGGCTTAAACCAGCGCTGTTGATGGTTAGAGTGAAAATGTGTCTTCGCCATAATGTTTTTTCCTTTCCTATAGATACAGAAAAGGGCGATACCTTTCGATACCGCCCTTGTTGATAAGCCTAATTTAGTGATGGGACTTAATCATCGTCATCATCAGCCATGAAGTCGCCGCCGAGCCAACCATCGTCGCCCGGCTCCATATCGAAGTCCTGACTGAAGCCAGAATCTTCTGTGCCATCATCATAGTCACCTTGGTCTTCTGTCCAACCGCCCATAACGAATACTCCTTCTTAGCTGTAATCCATTGCGCCACATGTATCGCATGACCCACCCTTAGTGACCCAACCGGGACAACCTAAAGAGCGGCATGAATAGCCAGATGTCATAAGTGGCTTAATGAATGTCACTTTCATTTTTGTTTTTCCTTCAATTGACGTTGTAGTGAAACTACGTTGTGTAGTATCCCATTGCCACTGGACAGGATGTGTCCAGTACGGCAGAAATATTTTAAAACTCTGTGTAGTCATTGCCCTGCCTTATCCGATGAAAGCTATGCCAAATCTAAGTGCGTGACGGTTAGAAACATTTAAAAATGTTTTGCCCTCAACCTGTCCAAGGGAAACCGTACGCTAGTAGCATGAGCGATAAGAGTGAAAAGCTAGCTTTAAGGCTAGGTGACATATTGACGAGATTGTTTATGGGAGAAGTGCTCTCCCCTGAGCAGTTGGTCGCGGATTATCAGGTAAGCGAGAAAACCCTGAGACGCGATTTCAATGAAAGGCTAGTCAACGCTCCGATTATCCGCACCAATGAGGGTTATCGGTTAGATCCGGTAACTCGAAATAATGGTAATGCAAATATCAACAAGGTACTTCACGATACGGGGTTGTCCGCGCTACTACCGAATAACTACAAGTTCAACGGTCACACCCCCGTTCTGTTTAAGAGCCCACGCTCAGAACCCATCGAGAAGTTCGATTCACTGTTTAGACAGTTGACCGAAGTTATCACCACTCACTCTGTTATTGACCTTATCTACAATGGCAAAACGTTTGAATCTGTCCATCCCTATCGTTTGGTGAATGACCGTGGTATCTGGTTCCTCGCCGCGACGTACAGTGACCAGTTACATTCGTACCGATTACCGAATATTTCACGGATTCACCGCCGGGAAGATAAATACAAACCGAGTCAAAAGGTCCACGAGGAGATACATAAACAAGGGATGGA
This sequence comes from Vibrio sp. OPT46, assembly GCF_015163535.1. Classification (NCBI taxonomy): domain Bacteria; kingdom Pseudomonadati; phylum Pseudomonadota; class Gammaproteobacteria; order Vibrionales; family Vibrionaceae; genus Vibrio; species Vibrio sp. OPT46. The sequence continues at coordinate 10,223 of NZ_JADDYG010000166.1, forward strand.
GTGGCTAACTCCGGATGATGCTGAAGTGCTTGTACAGGTTGATAGGGAAGTAGCTCCGCGCTTTCTTGAAAGTATGATTCTTCCCCACCAGCAGCTATTGAAAGAACTGAGTGACGGTAGTTTGTTGGTTAGCAGTCGAGTATCGAGATTGAGCGATATCTTGCCCTTGTTGAAGTCTTGGATACCTCAAGTCGAGGTTCTCTCCCCTGTCAGTCTCAAGCTTGAACTGATACGCGATCTCCACGCCACATTGGATCGTTACAAGTAGTCGACACGTTTCAGACTACCGAAACCGATCAGCTTACTGAGCAATTAGATCATGATGATCCAAATGCTTTATTTGCTGTACGTAAGTATTGTGTCATGACGTTGCCACGTTAATTAATGACGCCCTAGCGTTCCCTCTAGAAGCACAGCTCCAAGACAACAAAGAACACCGACATAATGTCGTTTCACTACGCTGCTACAGACAGTCCTACCCATGAACTTGTCACTATGTACCGATTTTGAGCTTACCTATGCTGAATAAGGGGAAGGGGTAATTTAGCGAAACCTCAAACCGATACCGCGCAAGGGAAAACTCAAAATGATGCCATTTTTCGTCATTAATTAGCAAACACTAAAATAACTCCGGTAGGAGAAGTAATTTAATAGGGGTATTACCATGATGTCTGATGCACGAACTCTGCTCCAAATCGCTCAGTCCAGTCCGTATCTCTACCTAGTTGATATCGCTAACTTGTTAAGCTTCACTGCCGTTGGCTATCTACTGGGTATGATGACTGGATAAACAGAACCATGAATTGAACTTGTCACTATAGATCCCGGTGACAAGTTCCTTTTGTTACACCTAGCCTGTTTTAACTAGCTTCTGAAAATAGGTGAAAAATTTGAGTAAAAGTTCATTTGTGTCAATCCATTCACGAATATCGTTATAAATCTATCAGTTAGACTAGTGTTTTATAAGTGAAGCATGTTTAATCCGCGTATCGAAACCAAAACAAAATAGGTACAAAAACATGTCTATTTCATTCAATAAAACAGAGCATCTACTTAACGACTGTCAAAGTGAGAAAATTGCCAAGTGTGCGGCAGCAGCTTGGGGACATGAAGCAACAATGGGAACTCAAATGTTTTTCGCAGAGTCGGATCACTACTCGATTCAGATGGCAGAAGAGCATTTGGAAAACCCAGAAAGCCAAGAAGTTATCTTCATTGAATTTCTAGCTTACAGCGACCATGAAAAGTCACGCACATCTGCGGTTGTTTACGAGAAAGAAGACCTCGTAATGCTTTGTCATTGGTTTTCACTTGGGGATGATGAGGAAGAATATTTTGAGCCTGGATACCCTATGACCACTTCCGGATTCTTCAGCTACCTGAACTCTCTACCAAATATAAAGAGACATGTTCACCCATCTGCACTAGATGACAAGTATCAGCTAGGGTTGTCTCTACTGGACGAACTAAGTCAGTAAGTTATACCTAATTCTGTTTGCACGGGAATAAATTGGATAAGTTGTCATTTCGTATGGCAACGTTGAAAATGCCCAAGTTTTCGAGCCAAACTACGAACATAAGATTAAGGGGCGCCTCTCGTCGCATAATAAGGGCTAGCCTTTACCCCTAGCAGCAGAGATAGCATCAGACAAATCATTCTCTCGGTATTTTATATAGGCTTCCCACCCCTTACTGCTCCCATTGCTTCGACATAGCAATGGGAGCTTTTAATAACAAAACACCAGTGTAAACCAACCAAACTCGTTAAAATTAACGCTCCCTTCCATGGTGTTTTCACCGTTCATTGCAATCCAGCAACTTCATCCCCTTTGAATCCCGAAGGCAACGGATTGGGTAAACGTTGCTAAAACTTGCCCCAATGAAAAAAGCTTCCCATCACACCATGACGAACATGGGACAATGGGAAGCCTTAGTGTCACTAGGAAGTGAGTCGACTATTTTATTGTACATACATGGTGCTTTCTACTTGGTTTGTTGCCGATGGACTAATCCACAGTGACTTTTATTTCATCGAACACGCCCATTTCGACGTAGCTAAGAAAGTTGGATTCCCACATCGAGTAGAACTCCATTACCTCACTACTTGTTATCGGCAGCTCCGGAACATAGGAAAAACTCGCTGTTCCAGATGAGAAGTTAAAATCCACATCTTTAACCAGTTCGGGATAAGGACCAGCGCAATACGCAAAGTCCGTGATGTAATCAAAGATCCACTGGTCGTAGAGGCGGACAAGCCTGATTTCAACAGGGTGCCAACCGCCGTTTTCCGAACTGTAGGATGAATCTCGGAAGTTGATCACAACCGATTGGATCATGGGTGTCCATTTACCTGATTCGCTGATCACTCGGTTTAAAGCATCTTGAAGACTAGTTGATATCGGTAACAAAAGGCGCTCAGTATCAAAGACTAATTTCATAATAAAATCTCATTTAAATTGTCAGGGAAGCACTCTTGCTAAGTGCTCAGTATGAAAGCCAGAGTTGGCTTGGATGGTAATGGGTAATGTGGTTTTGGGGTTATTTCGCTTTGGTTTCAGCGTCCACGAGAGACAGCAACTCATCACGACGTTGCTCGTAGTCTGGCGCTAGAACGTGGAGAAACACTGACTTCTCCGACTGGATGATAAGACCAAGCTCCCTACAGCAAGCTGCCATAAAACCCGCGTTGTTCGCTGACTGTCCAGAAAATACACACTTCAGCACAGAGCTCTTGAACGGCTTATCACCCTGCACGTCTAGAACAGCGGTGATATCTTTAAGCGGGATCATCTCTTTACTATGCAGTCCAGAGCCCTGATTTCCAGTCATACGGATATAGGGTTCGTTTTCCTCGTCATGTAAGGCGATTTCATAGAACACATGGTTCTCCGTTTTCGGACTTAACTTCTTCGCTTTACCCTCGCGCACGATATGAGTGAAAGGGTCTACTGGTTGATCGTCAGTGACCGTGACTTGTTCATTGCCTTCTACAGCTTCAGGTTGAACTACTTCTTCTTTTTGATTGGTTTTGCGTGCCATAGGGCACCTCCTTTAAGTTGGAATTGTTCAGGTTTAATTTGGTTTTAAGATTCAGCTTGGTCAGCTAACTTGGCGACAGGGAACGTTAGACTGTTCAATGGGGCACAGCAGTACACACCACCACCTTCCATGGTCACGATGGCAACCGCTAAAAGCCAAGGACAGTCATCATCGTTTAACAACAGCACCCATTCAGGGTAGTTAGTAACAAAGCGAAGAAAGTGCAGATCTTCCTCAGACTCTTCATTCAGTTTTTCGTTGGTATCCCCTTCCTCAACTAAGTACAAGGTCGTACCAACTTCATCCCAGAATGCTTTTGTACTTTCTTCATCACCGAATGGCTCTATCAGGTGCTCTAGCAGTTTTGCTTTCACACCATCCGGCATTGGCAGTGATTGAATATCTTCAAACTTGTTTACTGTTTTCATTTCTAATCTCCGTTTAATAATGAAAAAGCCCCTGTTTAGCTCATCGCTAAACAGGGGCTTTTCTAATGTCATTTCCAAATTAACTGGTTAAACCTAACTTCTTCATTCCCAGCGTATCTCTGGCTTCGCAGTCACCATATCCGATAAACGAGAACCTATTTCCCGCCTACGACCTACAGTCAACTTCGAATAACGTCTAGAACTTGATAGGTCAGAATGGTTGAGCTGCTTAGCGATATCATGCAAGGGGACACCTTGAGAGGCTAATAGACTCCCCACAGTATGACGAGCACTGTGCAGAGTTATGTTCGCCTTATCTCCAGGTATATCGGGCAATCCCATCTTCGCCTTGATCACTTTCAAGGCATGTCTAGCTGGACTAATAGGTTTCCCTTTGCGACGTCCAGCAAAGATATAAGGATTATTTGTTACCTTGGGTAGCGACTCCAAAATCTGAACCATGTAATCACTCAGGAAAATAATGTGACTACTACCATTTTTGGTTCGATCAATATAAAGAGTTTGCTCTTCCCAAGAGATGTCATTCCACTTGCGAAATCTCAACTCCTTATCGCGTAGTCCTGTCAAAAACAACAACGCTAAAAACGCTCCAGTCTGTTTATCTGAGTAGTTGAGTGCGTGGTCAACGAACTCCTTGAGCTGAGATTCTGAAAGGTAGCCCGTACGTTCGTTGTCTACGCGTAATAAACTAACCTTGTCAGCGATAAGCGGGGCACCCAACAGTTTGTAAGCTTGTCTATTCACCGTCTTAAGTAATGCCAATACACGATTAATTGTTGCTAGGGCATAAGGTTTACCCGTCGTTTTACTGATCGCTTCTTGCATTACCATTTGTACTTTGACTATATGAGCAGCAGTCAGTTCATTGATGGGTATGTGATGTATTAACTTTGCGTGTTGATTAAATCTAGCGACATCATCTTTCCAGCTACGTTTTTGCTTCGCTAGGGGTAGATAAACTTCGTTGAAGAAACGTTCCAGTGTCATTGCCTTATCGACAGATTGATTGTCACGTTCTAACTTCGGATCTATACCTTCAAGAATTTGCTGGCGATACTTTTTGGCTATCTTACGTAACGTGAGGATATCGGTTTCGGGATGTTTACCTAAACTAATAGACGCTTTCTTACCTGTTACCGGACTAGTATAACGAAGAAGGAAGCGTTTCCCGCCAGACTTACCCACTAAGCAGCGAACGCCAGTAGGTAAACCACTGTCTTTCATAGCGGATAAGTTGACTTCGTAATCAGCGAATTTGGCGGTTTTAGGATTGGGTTTAAGGTTGTTTAGGAAAGTGGTGGTGAGACGTTTTGACTTACTCATTTAACCTCCTGAATATGCTGGGTTATTCAGGAAGTTAATATATTATCGAATATAATTTTATTACGGAAAAGACAAGTTAGAGAACTAGATATTTACCTAAAACATTGAAATTACTACTGATAGTGGCATTTTTTTTGAAAAAAAATAACCTTCTATTTGGAATGTAAAAACGATTCCTGCTCTCTGCCCTGTCTGAATGCTTCACTCAACTGTTTTTTTATCGAATCTGATGACTCGATAATTTCAAAAATTTTCTCGTGCTTATTCTCAGCAGAAATCTGGTGCGCTTGTTCGGCATCAAGTGTAATACTACGTCTTAAATCCCTGACACTCTTGTCAATATCAACATTGAGCCCCAGTTCTTGCATCATTTTAACTCTATTCTTAATAGATTGAGTTTTAGCTATAAATACAGAGGTTTTGATTAGACATTCGTTATCCGTAAGGTTCATATTCTCCCAAAACGAAACGGCTTCATTAGTAAGTAAGGATAGCTCATTCATAACAGCAGACTTTCTCGCAAACATCTCATTGCGACTGGCTATTTTTTTGCCATTTTTATAAATAACTTCCCATCCAACCATTACTAGCATGGCTGACATGATAAATATCATTAAGCTAACAATGATGCTAGCAATAGCAGACTCTGTCACCTACCTACACCTTTAACGACTGTCGATGCCATTGTTCTTCGATATAATCCCAAATTTCTTCTCTGTAATCCTCGTCTGCGGTTTCAATAACTAAACGCTCTTTCACTTGGGCATAGGTAATTTGCTTACGTAGTAAACCTGCGAAAGCTTCTTCCAAAAAGCTACTGCCATAGCCTCTTGATACACCATCAAGGTATACAATAATTTTTCCCTGTTCTTCGTTAAAGGCTGGAATCAGGAACTCATCGCGAAAACGCTCGCCTGAAAATTTGCCATCAGATTTAAACCGCCCAAAAGGCTTTTCTGAGAAATCCAAAGCAATGTCAATTCTCATTTTCATCCTCACTTTGTTAAGTCGAAACACCAAGCGACTAGGGTTCCAGGAAATGGTGTTGGTATATCAGCACACTCTGGGATTGCATTCTGAGAACCGTATTTGTACAAACCATAACGACTCAAAACGATAAGTATATCATTTTCATCTTTTTCAACTGGTTTTTTAATATTGTCAGAACCTTTACCACGCCAGTTTAAGCCAGTCGAGGATACACCAGAGGTCATCGCTCTTTCGATAATACTACTATCATTTCCGTATACAGTCTTAAGGCTTCGTGGGATAGTCAATCCTCTGTCACAGATCACAAAAATGAACTGTGACTTATCGGAGTTAAATGCAGCGTACTGCCACCATCTAGGAATGCTGCCTGTCTCTGCATATGCATGCTGTACTATATTAAGAACAGCCTCGTTGATCGCTTCTTTCAACCTTTTTGGTACAACGCTTAAGTCTAAGGAATCAATCATAGGTTCTAGATGCTTATCAGGATCAAAGCCACTCCTGAATTTAGAGTTTGTATCCCATAGTCGATCCAGTTTTCGCTTTCCTCCTGGTCGAATAGCATCCCAAAGACCACTTCTGTAGACTAAGTTCCTCGTGGACTGTTTAGTTGGCATCTTAAAAACAAACAGATCATCAAACCCTGTCACAATTTGGTTTGATGTAATTACAGAAAAAAGAGCAACAGCACCAGATGCCGAAAATGATTGAACGAACGTTAAGTCAATCAATATTTTCGAGTAATTTTTAGCTACATTATCAATCGTTTTAATCATTGCTAAAAAGTCATCGCGGTATTTTTCGTCATATACGCACAAGACTTCGGGTGCCGTAATACTTAAGACATCAACCCCTCGATGTTTAATAAACTCAGTTACATAATGCTGCATATCACATTCCCATCCCTGAAGAACACAAACTAAACCTACACTAACCAACTGAATTGTCAAACAAAACACTTCTCTTAGAACAACGTAAACTCACCATGATTTGACCATGTTTCTTGAGCTTAATTTAGGCTAGTAATGCTGAGCTGATAGGAAGTTTAGGAATAGAAAATGTTGTATTACTTGGGTTAGGTAAGATAGTGAATAGGTTAGATATGAACCATGTATGCACCATAGTTCGGTATGACTTTAGTTTATTACAGACATAAAAAAAGCCGCTTTAATTAGCGACTTCTTAGCAATGCTTTGGTGATAAAACTTTTATTTTTAGTGTAACGACTTGATTTAAAACTTTTTTTGAATCCGTCGTGTATACCAATTTCACCACACCGGCATCTTTGGGCTATTGCCCTTTGATGGTTGGCATTATACGTAAGCTTTTGACCTGCGCAA
>NZ_JADDYG010000016.1:0-366 GCF_015163535.1 Vibrio sp. OPT46
TTTGGGAAGTGAGTGGACCAAATGTAGGAAAAGGGGATGCGTTCACACCTTATCCTTTTATGTTTAAGAGAGTAAGCCCCCCATCTGAAGGTAGTTAATACGGCACAACTATATTTTGGGTGGTTTCTTAATTGTCAAGATAAATATTTTTAGGTGCGGTTATTTCTAAATCGAATTAACAAACCGTAATTTGGACTTATAGACAGGGTCTTATTCAGTTAGTTAGTGTTCACTGACTGATATTTTGAATTTTGCTATTTATCCACAAATGATCCTCGAACTGCACCTTGATAAACTTTTTTTATCGCACTATCTTGATACCCGTGAGCTCAAGTAGTTCAGTGCATGGAAGCAAATAGTAGCTGT
>NZ_JADDYG010000167.1:0-330 GCF_015163535.1 Vibrio sp. OPT46
TTGAGCAGCGGCAATTGGCGTTTATTGAACTGGTTGATAAGTACTTTCCCCAATCGATTCGTTACACGGAACCGGAAGGCGGCTATTTTCTTTGGATAGAACTGCCGAAAACAAAGTGCGGAAAAGCGATTTATCAGAAGTTATTGGAAGCGAACATCACTGTAGCATTTGGTCAGTTGTTTTCTATCGCTCCAAATTATGAGAACTACCTGAGGCTTAATACATCGTTACTTGTAAATGATGAATTAGAACAAGCCGTGAAGACGGTCGGAGAATTACTTCATTAGCCAACTGTTTACCTGTTTTTTGCTCAAACTGTATCAGTGGACG
>NZ_JADDYG010000168.1:0-374 GCF_015163535.1 Vibrio sp. OPT46
GATTGTAGGTATGCTTCGCGTTCTTCTTGTCTTGCTTTTTCCTCTGTAATTGAGATTTTCTCTGGACGCTTGTAGCGGTCTACACCAAAGTTCATTAATGCGTGACAAGAGTCGAGCAGTTTTTCCACTTCTTTTACGCCATATCGTTCTTCACATTCGGCTAAGTACTTTTTGGCAAACAGCAGATAGTCGATAATAGAGCTAGCGTCAGTCCACGTTTGGAATAGGTAATTACCTTTGAAAAAAGAGTTATGGCCGTAACACGCGTGCGCTATCACGAGTGCTTGCATTGTTACCGTATTTTCTTCCATCAAATAAGCAATACAAGGGTCGGAGTTAATCACAATCTCGTAGGCTAGCCCCATTTGACCATG
>NZ_JADDYG010000169.1:0-475 GCF_015163535.1 Vibrio sp. OPT46
GTGGAATTGGAAGGTAAATACGTTCCACATTTCAAACCTGGTAAAGAACTTCGTGAGCGTGTAAATATTGGTTAATGCACTCTTATTAGTTTGAAAAAAGCGGCATACGTTTGTGTATGCCGCTTTTTTGTAATGTATCCAAGTTAGTCATACATCCAAGATCGTTTACTAATCTAATTGTGGATTCAGCCGTTTTCCTTGCTGCTTTCTATACCCAAATAACTTTAACTTCTAAGCATGTCTACAAACTAAGCATCTTGAGGTTACTTGGGTATAGATTATTGCTAATATACGTAGTCTGAAGAAGCATTTTCCTGCATAATCTTACCGACTTACTCCTAGAAGGGTGATGTAACATGAAAATTATAAAAATCGTTGCTGTTTTAGCTCTCTTTTTAATTGCATTGGCGTTAGGTTCCCAAAACCAAGAGCTCGTGACTTTTAACTATCTTCTAGCAAAAGGAGAGTTCCACTT
>NZ_JADDYG010000170.1:0-474 GCF_015163535.1 Vibrio sp. OPT46
CGGGTATCTATATCTTTTTGAGCTGTGCGCAATCTAGCACATAGAAACCCTACTATTTTGATGGAAATCAATTTGTGAAAAATATAGGTTTTTTGTATGGAGAAACGCCATATTGATCAACAAATTATGCAAATAGGATACAATTCTGTAATGCAAACTGTGCGTGTGAGTTGCCATGCATACCCATAAATGCGAATCCTCTCGTTAAGGCTCGTAGCCAGTAAAAACTTTTTTCGTCCTCTACTTCTTCTATTTTCAAAAAAACACCCACTTAAAAAGCTCGTTTGACCCCTTAAAATCGCGATTTGAGGGGTTTGTAAAACACTGAAATACAAGAAGTTATTTTTATGGAAAATCAGTCACTTGGAGTGCTAGTCTGCTCGCAGCTAAGGAGAAGACATGTTAAAAACCGACCTCATTTTTGAACGAGAAAACTTTTCTCATCACGATTTTCAGAATGCCACCTTTAAAAAC
>NZ_JADDYG010000171.1:0-640 GCF_015163535.1 Vibrio sp. OPT46
CAAACTGCTTAAGAGGGATTCGCAACGCGTGGCATTTTTACTATACGTTGAATTTAGTGATTAAGGTGGTTTGCGGTGGCTTTTGTATTGCGTTGCTCACCCCTTAGCAGGGCGTTAGGCTTACGAGGTAATTACAGTGCTAGAAAATATTTCAGAGCTTGAGACTAAATTAAATGTTCCCGCCAATTTTATATTGAATCTAGCCGGTGAAGATGATTGGTCATTTGTTATCAAATTGAATGCACTATTTGAAGCTACTGCAACACAAGCCTTGGTCGGTAGACTAGGGTGTGTAGAACTAGAAGATAGCTTGTCATATATTGATTTTGGTAACAGTAAGTTTGGAAAAGTAAACTTACTTAGAAAACTAGGGTGTATTAGTTCATTGGAGGCAAAATTTCTCCAAATGCTCTTCGAATTACGTAATAAATTGGCTCATAATATAAGGTTTGTAAATTTTACTTTTGAGTCTCATTTGAGCTCAATGGATGCAAACCAAACGAAATCATTTGTGAATGCAGTAAAGTGCGGTAATGAACAAATCTTCTGGAACTGTGAAGAACGGCCGCGAGAACAATACATTTTGTCCCATACGAAAATACTTGTTCTTCTAACAGCTACCGACCTTTTAGTTTCGTTA
>NZ_JADDYG010000172.1:0-2443 GCF_015163535.1 Vibrio sp. OPT46
CGCGTCATTACAAACGTTAACGCTCGTTGAGGGGGTCGTTTTGTTTGCTACTGGCCCATTATTTATTCCCTTGGTTGAAAAGCTGTTCATGAGGGGGCGCATTCGTGTTTCAACATTGGCGGCTTTAGCAATGGCGTTCACTGGTGTGGTTATGTTGGCGGGCGGTGGAAGTGAGATCACATGGCGAGCGGATTTATTGCTCGGCTTGGCTGGTGGACTCTTCAATTCTGGTTCTCAGCTTACGTTATATAAAGTGAGTAAAACAAATATGTCGCCGCTAGAAATCAACTTTTGGGCGTTTGGTTTTGCTGCCGTATTTCTGTTGCCGCTAACTTTGTTTAACGACTTCGACGTGTTACTTAATATGAGTGTTATGGCGCCTGAGATTTCTTCAAATACGCTGTGGATCGGTATGATGTCTCTGATGATCATTAACACCCAAGTTTTTCGCTCCAAAGCATATAAACTGGCAAGCAGTGGCTCTCAACTTGCACCACTCATTTTTACTAACTTATTGTTCACTGCGGTTTGGCAGAGCCTGTTTTTTGAAGACCGAATGAGTCAAAGTCAAATTGTTGGGATGAGTTTAATAGTGCTCGCAATCATACTGAACACATGTTGGGTTCGCTTTAAGGCGCATCGCAGTGGCGGTTTACAAGCGAGAACTTCTTAGTCTGTCGGAAAATGAAGGGGGCAGGTAGATAAATTGGTCGTGTGGTTTGATTTTTCCTGAGTATGGGCTAGCGTCAAGAAAGGTTCAGGGAGAGAAATCATGCTTACGCTAAATTATTACGTCGAAATTTCGGCGACACCGCAACGAGTGTGGGAAGTGCTAACCGATGTTGAGTTGTATAAACGTTGGGCGCAAGCCTTTTCACCGCAGTCTCAATTTGAAGGAGCTTGGGAAGAAGGAGGTGGCATCACTTTTTTTGATCCAGATATGGGCGGGACAAGGGCGATCATAGATACGGTGCTACCCCTTCAAAAACTTGAATTTCATCATGTTGCCATTTTTAATCCGGATAATCGTCAACAACTCGATGCTGACCTAGCATCTAGGTGGATCGGATCGCGAGAGATCTACCAGATCGATACCAACAACGATCGTTTACTACTCAATGTTACCATTCATACTCACAATGACTTTGTTTCCATGTTTAATCACGGATGGGAAAAAGCCTTACCCTTGATAAAAGCCATTTGTGAAGAGCAAGCTTAGGGTTCTTGCTTATCTTGGGCTGACGATGCGTTGCCTGAAGGTATACAATAGCACGCAAGATAGCGCACCTAAGAGAGTGGATGATGGAATTTAAAGTTGATACCCATACACATACGTACGCCAGTGGTCACGCGTACAGTACCTTGATTGAAAATGCAAAGTTGGCAAAAGAGAACGGGCTGGATATGTTCTGCACGACCGATCACGCAGAATCAATGCCGGGTGCGCCTCATTACTGGTTCTTCTCGAACCAGAAAATTCTGCCTCGCTTTCTTGAAGGCGTTGCGATTATTCGTGGCGCTGAATCTAACATTATGAATACCGAAGGCTACATTGATATTCCACTGAGTGTGGACCGCAACTTAGATTGGGTGATCGCGAGTTTTCATGAACCCGTTTTTCGTCCTGCAAACAAGCAAACTCACACGGAAGCACTTGTTAATGTCATTCAGAGTGGTCGTATTGATGCGCTCGGTCATCTTGGTAATCCAAATTTCGACTTTGATTTTCAGACCGTTTTAGCGTGCGCGAAAGAGCACAATGTCGCGATTGAAATTAATAACACCACGCTGAAAGGCAACAGCCGAGTAGGCAGCGTAGACCGTTGCCACGAGATTGCACAAATCGGGAAAGATCTCGGTGTTTTCTTCACCACGGGCAGTGACGCGCATTTCTGTCACGATGTTGGTAATCTGGATTTGGTTGGAGAGTTAATGGACAAAGTGGGTATTGATAGCAAGAAAGTGATTACTCACACCGCTCAGCAGTTTTTGTCTTTCTTAGCTTTGAGAGGCCGTAAACCAATTGCAGAATATGACAGCATTCTCAACGCATAAACTTGATTACATTTAAGGTATGCACCCGACGCCAGATTGCTTTACACTGCGACCCGGAAATACTCAACTAAGCTAGTTTTTCGCCTCTTATGGCGTAGGTTGTTTGGGTGAATAAAGCCGACACAGAATTCGGCACTATAAATGGAGAAGTGAAAATGTTACGTCCTTTAGTCCTAGGGTGTGCGATTGCGTTTGGCTCAACATACGCAATGGCAGAAGCGGTTGATTTAAAACAAAACATGAAACAGATGAAGATGGAATTCAAACAGGCGGCAGAAGCATCTGATGTCGAAACCATGAAATCTGCGATTGATAGCTTGCAAGCGATTGTTGAACAATCTAAGCGTGGTAATTACCCACCAGAGAAGTTTGATACTTACTTAGAAGG
>NZ_JADDYG010000172.1:2453-6001 GCF_015163535.1 Vibrio sp. OPT46
GGAAGCGTCTGATGTTGAAACCATGAAATCTGCGATTGATAGCTTGCAAGCGATTGTTGAACAATCTAAGCGTGGTAATTACCCACCAGAGAAGTTTGATACTTACTTAGAAGGCTTTAACAAGCTGACGGTAACGCTAGATAAGATTGAAGCGGATCTTGATGCGGGCAAGCTACAAGAAGCAAAAGACCAACTGCGTGAAATCGATAGCCTTCGTGAAGAGTACCACGACAAGCGCAATCCAAGCATTTGGAGCAAGTTGTTCGGCTAATTATCTACTGAGCGGAGCATTTGCTCGTGGCAGTGGATTACGCGTTATCTCTAAGTAATGAATGAACACATTATCAGCCTGCCATTTCGGCGGGCTTTTTTGCGCCTGTCAATCGATGCATTCAAGAAAACCTGTGAGGTAGCAACCACTTATTGATACTGTTTTTTGAGCTATCACTCAAAATTGGTTACGCTGTGTGAAATTTGTTAAGTCACCGTTATGCGTAGATTAATTCCCTTTTACCGCTCGATGTTATTTGCTAGTGCTCTCAGTTGGGTGCTAGTGACGCTGATGCCTGTTATCAATGCTCATGGTAACAGCATGGGCGTGTGGGCGACGCTATGTACGCTTAACGGATTTGAGTTGGTCCAAATAGAAGAGGGCGACAATTCGGTCAGCCACAAAGGCAAGCCTTGTCCGTTTAGCCACTTTTCGACTTTTCATCACGATACACTTCCAACGACACCGATACTTTCAAGACAGAGCTTGGTGACTTCTGACAGCTACGCTTATTTGGCTCTAAGTGTGCGATTTGAAACACCAGTTCCTAGAGCGCCGCCAGTTTCCCTTTTCTCATAACGAAAACAATTACACGATACCCAAGTAACCTCGAGATGCTTGGTTCAGCGAGAATGACTTGGTTTGTAGACGCGGCGGCGATTTAAAGGTCTAGTGGGTCTAAATCAAGATATCGACAACAAAGTATACAAGCCAAGGCAACTCGCCCTTCGGGAGCGTGTCATTGCTCCGATTGCTGCTTCAAACAACTTGGAAAGAGTTGTCTATTACACAGCGTTGTTTTCTTTGCACTCGAATCAATGACAACGCTCTGAATCCAGCATCTTGAAGTCACTTGGGTATATAGTCAGCAACACTGCCACTTCGAGCAGTGGTACTCCCAAATCTAAGTCAAATAACGCCGCATACGAATGCGTATGTGTAGGATGCGTTTGACTGAATTTGGGTGTTCAACAATGAAAAAAGGAAAATACACATGTTGAGAAACTCGGCAAAGCCTCAACTCAAGGAAGCCTCACGCGCAAAATCCATCTACTTTATGACGTGGCGATGGCACTTCTACGCAGGTTTGTTCGTCATTCCATTTATGCTGATGCTTTCCCTCACGGGATTGGTGATGTTGTTTGATGACGAAATCGAACTGGCTCGATACGAAGCGACATTACAAGTTTCACCACAAGAGCACATGATTCCTGTCTCTGCACAATTAGAAACCGTAAAGCAGGCGTATCCCGATTTTAATGTCACTCAATTTGTACCTGCTAAAACGGCCGATATTGCCAACCGATTCTCGATTCAAAACCAAGAAGGCAGCTCGCTGATTGTTGCAGTAAATCCTTACACAGGAGACGTACAGGGCACCATTAATCGTGGTGACAGCATCTATGAACTGATGAACAGCATTCACGGCACCTTGCTCATCGGCGACCTAGGCGACCGTTTAATTGAAATCGCCGCAAGTCTGGGGATTTTACTGTTGGTGTCTGGTTTGTACCTTTGGTTACCTAGAGACAACGCCAGCCGCGCCGGCTTTTTGAAAATTCGCCTTAACAATGGCCCTCGAATTTTGATGCGTGACCTGCATGCGAATTTAGGTGGCGTGCTGTCGATTGTTCTGTTGTTCTTTTTGATTTCAGGTTTGTCGTGGGCAGGGATCTGGGGGGCGAAAATGGTGCAAGCTTGGAATACCTTCCCAACCTATTACACATGGGGTGAGAAACCGGAATCCACGCTGACACATAAAGATCTTAACCATGGTGCATCAGAAGAGATGCCATGGAACTTAGAGCTTGCTGCTGTGCCAGAATCGAAAGATAAGCCCGCTCATGATCATGCCAATATGAAGGAAGAGACGGCATACGCAGGCAGTCATGATGCGCTCTCCATTGATGATATCATCCTCAAGGCTGAAATGTTGGGCTTCACTGGCTATAAGCTGTTTTTGCCACGCTCTGAGACGGGCGTTTACACCGTTGCAGCTAACTCTATGGGCGGCGATATTTCCGACCCAAGACAAGATCGCACCAGCCACTTTGACCAGTATTCCGGTCGCTTGTTGGTGGATGTAACGTGGCAAGATTACAGCCTATTTGCCAAGTTCATGGCGGCAGGTGTGTCATTGCATCAAGGTGATGTGAGTATATTGAACAAAGTACTCAACGTAGTGTTCTGTTTGGCGTTCATCTTAATCTCAATCACAGGTGTGGTGATGTGGTGGATTCGTAGACCAAGTCGCAGTGCCGCATTGGGCGCGCCACCTAAGTTTCAACAAGACAGTATTTGGAAGCTTGGCTTAGTAACGTTAGTGATATTGTGTCTCGCGTTCCCGATGGGCGGTTTGGCAATTGTTACGGTTCTCGCACTGGATTGGCTGTTGTTCAACCGCGTTGAGAAACTGAAAACGGCGTTGAATTAGTAACAGACAAAGAATGGAATAATAAAAGAGCCTGCGAAGTCGAAGTGCTGGCTCTTTTTATTTCTGGTAAATCTCCAGTGGCAAGCCATCTGGGTCTTGGAAGAAGGTAAAGGCTTTGCCTGTAAATTCGTCAATACGAATTGGCTCAACTTCAACGTCATTCGATTCTAGGTAGACTTTCACTTGCTCAACATCATCAACCAAAAAAGCGAGATGTCGCAGGCCTTGCGCTTCGGGAAAGCTCGGTCTCTCAGGGGCGCCCGGAAAGCTAAACAGTTCAACTTGACTGCCGTCAGGTAAAGCGAGGTCAAGCTTGTAGGAGTCTCTGGCTTCACGATAGTTTTCAGCAATGACTTTTAATCCCAACACTTCAGTGTAAAAGCGTTTTGACTTTGAGTAATCGCTGCAAATGATCGCGACGTGATGAATGGCATTAAACATGGTTAGCCTCTTCAAACATGGTTAGCTCAAGCATGGTTAGTATCCTTGGAGACTAAATGCTCCTTAACGAAGTCGATAAACACGCGCAGACGAGCAGGCATGTATTTGGTTTGCGCATACTGCATCGCGATAGCGCCGTGGTAGTTACTCTTGATCATCCAATCCGGCAATACTTCCACCACTTCTCCTTGCTCTAACGCGTCTTTGATCACAAAGTCATGGAAGATCCCAATTCCCAAGCCAGACTTAACCCCGTTCAAGCGCATTTGGGAGTGGTTGACGGCGTAGCGTCCACTTACTGCAATCGAGTGGAACGCTTCCTCTTTAAAGAACGACCAGATGTTGTCTTTGTCGTTCTCGGCAAGGTAAATACAATCGTGCTTCTCAAGTTCAGTGGGATGC
>NZ_JADDYG010000172.1:6058-8965 GCF_015163535.1 Vibrio sp. OPT46
TCAGGCATACCGTGTTTGGTGAGGTAATCTGGAGAGGCGCACAAAACAAGATTGGTCTTGCTAATTTCTTTGAGTACCAGATTCTCATCGGGTTTGTCGGTGAGCTTAAAGGCGACATCAATACCTTGGCGGAAAAGATCAATCTCACCATCTGCTGCTCTCAGCTTAAGCTGAATATTTGGATAACGTTCTAGGAATGGCAACACAAATGGTTGAAGCACCGAATTAAGAAATGCTTCAGGGGCTGCCACTGTGAGTGCGCCTGTTGGCTCGGCATGATCTTCCGCAGATAGCTCAACGGCTTGCTGCGCGGCATTTACCATTGCTATGCTTTGGTCGTAAACCTTTTGCCCTGCTTGAGTGATGATCAACTTACGAGTTGTGCGCTCAAACAGTTTCACCGAGAGGGCTTGTTCCAATCGTGTGATCAACTTACTTAAAGCCGATGGCGTCACGCCGAGTTGTTTGGCTGCAGCGGTAAAACTTCCTTCGTTTACCACTAAGATAAACGAAGCAAGATCAGGAAGTAGGGCAATGAGTTTTGGATTAACCATAATTGTTCAGTTCTGCGCAGCGGAATAACGATATTGTCTGGTACGGTTTCACGAGGTTCAAGTGTCACTGTCTCGCTTTAACGATATTTTGCCAAAAATGCATTGAGTGCAGGCAAGCCAGATTCACCAGTATGGTATTGCTGCCAACAGTGATAAATGGCCGTTTCGTGGTCTGCAATCAACTCGATAGCTTCTCGCTCAGCGATTGAATACTGCTGTGAAGCTTTCACTTCTTCATGCCACTCTCGATACTTGACCTCATAAGGTTCTACCCATTTCAGAAGAGTCGCCACCAACTCTTGCCATGGTAAACCAATCCACTTGGTTGCATCTGCCAAGCCTTTATCCAGCATCTCTTGGTGTCGACTTTCGATATCCATGCCATTTGTCAGCAGTACAGGTTTGAGCTTTTCTGCGGTGAGTTCTTCCACTTCAATCAAGGTTTGCCACAGCGTTTGTTGTTCACTTTGGGTGTAATGGCTCAAGTAGTGGTTGAAAAAAGCGATGCCGTAGATTTCGCCATAGTAGGCAGACAGAACGTTATGAATCATGGTGAGAATCGTGATTTAAACAGGGAATATCGCATTGTAGGAGGGGAAAGTGCGAAGTGTAAATACCAAAATATACTCAAGTGACTTCAAGATACATGGTTCAGAGCGTTGTCACTGATTCCCTATTTATCGAAAGCAAGCAAGGAAAACAACGAAGCGGAATAGCGAGCTCTTTCCAAGTTGTTTGACGAAGAAATTGCTTCAGTGGCACGCTCCCGAAGGGCGAGTTGCCTTGGTTCGCATGCTTCGTTAACAATTTTCGATTTAGAACCACTAGATTTTCAAATTGTTGCCTCGCCTTCAAACCAAGTCATCCTCGCTGAACCAAGCATCTCGAGGTTACTTGAGTATAAATAAAAAAGTGCTGCTGACAGAATTCGAACAGAACTTGTGAGAATTTTATGAGAATTCGATGAAGTTGCTGATAGATTTGCTCGTCATTCTTAGAGGCAAGAACGCAAAACGTTCGAAACGTAATGCTTAACCTACTCAAGTCACGAACAATGAAGTAAAGCCGTACACATGGGCTTGGGTAGTTCAACCCTCATTAAAGGATGGAATCACAATGAAAAAACGTACCCAACTCGGACTCGTCATGACTTCAGTCGCTATGGCACTAGGCTCTGCATCAGTGAATGCGGCGGAATTGGAAATCACCGTGACAAACGCAACCAAAGGCATCTACTTTACGCCACTTATTGTCGCTGCACATGGTTCTGATCTTCAAATGTTCAGAACGGGTCAAGCAGCAACGCCAGAACTAGAAGCTATGGCAGAAGGCGGTGATATCTCTGGTCTTGCTAGCGTGATTGGTAACGCTGGTGGTGCGGTGGTTGAGAACCCTGCTGGCGGCATTTTGAATCCGGGTGTTGCAACCACCTTCACCTTGGACAGTGGCGACCACGGTTATCTTTCTCTGAGCGCGATGTTGCTGCCAACCAATGATGGTTTTGTCGGTCTAGATAGCTGGAAGATTCCAACGGAAGCGGGTACATACCGAGCAACGCTAAGAAGTTACGATGCCGGTACAGAAGCGAACGATGAACTTGCGTCTAGCATGCCAAACCCACCTTTCATTACCTTTGGTACTGGCGGCACAGGCGTTGAAGCAACGGTAACTAACGACAAAGTTCACGTGCATCCGGGTAACCTTGGTGATAGCGACCCAACTGGCGGCATCAGTGACCTAGACAGCAGCAGCCATCGTTGGTTAAACCCAGTCGCAACCATCACAATCGTTGTGAAGTAAGGGGGATGTATGAAATACAGAATCTTACTAGTAGCAGCTTCAGTCGGCTTGCTCGCCGGTTGTCCAAGCGATGATGATAATGACGTAGTGAAATCGTACCGCTACACCGTCAACGTTGCGAACTTGACTGCGAATCAACCTATGTCTCCGCTCGCTGTACTCACTCACAATGGTGACTACCAATTGTTTGAAATTGGACAAGCCGCATCCGTTGAACTTGAGCACCTTGCCGAAGGCGGGAGTAACGCTGAGCTGATTGAGTTGATGAACAGCAATGACAGTGTTTACCAAGGTATTTCGGGCAATGGATTGGTGTTGCCGGGTGCATCGGACGAAGTCACCATCACGGTTGACCCTAGTCGTTACGGTTACTTGTCTGTGGCGTCTATGTTTGTGAATACCAATGATGCCTTTGTTGGCGAAACGGGGCTATCGCTCAAATCGCTCGCGGTGGGTGAAAGCTATGAAATGAGCATGAACGTTTGGGATTCCGGCACGGAACTGAATGATGAGCTTGCCGAAACCATTCCGGGCCCAGCAGGTGGCGGTGAGG
>NZ_JADDYG010000173.1:0-429 GCF_015163535.1 Vibrio sp. OPT46
CAGGGGCTGAGCTTGGTTCTGCTTCTGTTGAACTAACTCCGGCTTCACCTATCAAGAAGTTAAGTCTCGATAGAGTGATAAAGACTTGGAGGAATCTCAAACAAATAGAGCGTGTTCAGAGAGCTATGTCAAAGTACAAAGCGAATATACCTTTATCCACTTCAGATATATTTAATGGTATAGGGGTATTGTGCTCAAGTATTTCCGATGGACTTAAGCGTAGTAACCTTTCTACTTTCGTAAAGGTAATTGTCGAATCGAGTGAAAGGTACTTCAATGCATGTCTGCAAAATAATCCTGTGTGGGCTGTGGAGGCACCGGAAGAGCAATACGGATTAAATATGCGATTGGAGAGTGTTGATTTGTCCAGAGGTGGCGTTAGAACGGAAGTCAATTCAGGATCGCTGCCTTGCGAAGGGAGTTCCATAA
>NZ_JADDYG010000174.1:0-479 GCF_015163535.1 Vibrio sp. OPT46
GTAAATAACCTAGCTAATTTACCATTGCTATGGATTAGAAATGGATCGGTAGATCGACACTTTTGGTATGATTTGGTTATGCACCCTACCTTTGTAGCAGTAGGCTTAAGCCACTGGAGTCGAAAGCCTTTCTTTTGAGCAATGTCTCTCTTTTCCTTTTCCACTAAATATGTATAGGGCTTATAGCTTTCATGAGTTTCAGGTATATCATCGAGTACATCAGCTAAGCAGCTATATTTATAAGTTGTCCTTACCTTTTGGGGCATAAAGTCCTTTAAACCCTCTTTGAACGAGCTGCAGTATCCAATACCACAAAGCCTCTTTCTATCTTCAAGTGCACCAAACTGAGAACCTGCTAATGTCATATTTATAAAGTTGTACCCAAACACTTTACTAAACGTATCTACGATAACAGCGTATGAGTTTGATTTAGTAAATGAAGTAACATTCTCAAAAACAGAAATAATTGGATTCGTTAT
>NZ_JADDYG010000017.1:0-655 GCF_015163535.1 Vibrio sp. OPT46
GCTGGCAAACAAGGATAAGGGTTGCGCTCGTTGCGGGACTTAACCCAACATTTCACAACACGAGCTGACGACAGCCATGCAGCACCTGTCTCAGAGTTCCCGAAGGCACCAATCCATCTCTGGAAAGTTCTCTGGATGTCAAGAGTAGGTAAGGTTCTTCGCGTTGCATCGAATTAAACCACATGCTCCACCGCTTGTGCGGGCCCCCGTCAATTCATTTGAGTTTTAATCTTGCGACCGTACTCCCCAGGCGGTCTACTTAACGCGTTAGCTCCGAAAGCCACGGCTCAAGGCCACAACCTCCAAGTAGACATCGTTTACGGCGTGGACTACCAGGGTATCTAATCCTGTTTGCTCCCCACGCTTTCGCATCTGAGTGTCAGTATCTGTCCAGGGGGCCGCCTTCGCCACCGGTATTCCTTCAGATCTCTACGCATTTCACCGCTACACCTGAAATTCTACCCCCCTCTACAGTACTCTAGTCTGCCAGTTTCAAATGCTATTCCGAGGTTGAGCCCCGGGCTTTCACATCTGACTTAACAAACCACCTGCATGCGCTTTACGCCCAGTAATTCCGATTAACGCTCGCACCCTCCGTATTACCGCGGCTGCTGGCACGGAGTTAGCCGGTGCTTCTTCTGTCGCTAACGTCAAA
>NZ_JADDYG010000001.1:0-230 GCF_015163535.1 Vibrio sp. OPT46
TCATCTGGGACGGTTGGGAGCTCAACGATTGTTTCGTCAGAGATGTTTCTGGAGCCTAAAGTATCATCCAAGCCAACTGCACTTGTTTGGTTCATGTGAGAAGGAACCTTAATAACTTTATTGTAGCTCCCCGCATTGTGTGGTGCTTTGATTGAAGCAATTACAGAGGGGGCGGAAACCGCTAAAGCAATCCCCACTGTAATGAGATTAATGTTATTCATTGCAATCTA
>NZ_JADDYG010000175.1:0-613 GCF_015163535.1 Vibrio sp. OPT46
AAAAAAGTTTGGCGTAGCCAAACATAGATATGGATAGATAAAGATAGAAATAAATCGATATGAATAGTATTTACCAATCTAAGAAGCGGCGAAGCCGCTGGTTCTCCCAGGGGGGAGAATGCTCAAGAGGCGGCGAAGCCGACCTTATAGTTACAGCACGTGCGGATGGAGCGAAGCGGTGGGGGAGAGGCACCAATGAGTACCTTAAAGTGTGGTGGATACCGTGTATAGTTGACTAATTTTTGTTCGATAGTGGTTCAAATGAGGTCCGATTTAGACCTCAATATTTGAAAACGAAGTATTAAGTCAAAGCTGATAATGGCCAAGCAAATGTACTCAATGAGTTGTCTGACTCTTTGATTTTCTCCACAAGGTCATCCGCTCCGACTTCAATACCACATTCATACAGTCCATAAACCTCTTTTACAAAGAAAGGTTCGTCCGAACTAGTATCCTTTACCATTTTTCGATTAAGGCATTCATTAATAAATGTTCTAGAGACATGTAAGTTCTCAGGATGTTGCCTGTTCCAGGTATCGATCGTATGCATTCTGGAATCTTTGATATGAGCGAGGTGCTGACTAATTTGTCCTCCAATTATCGACACTATGAC
>NZ_JADDYG010000176.1:0-348 GCF_015163535.1 Vibrio sp. OPT46
AATAGCGTATCTAGGGTTCAAATCCCTATCTCTCCGCCACTTTTAGAAAAATCCCGCTAAGAAATTAGCGGGATTTTTCGCATCTCCAGACTTAAAAGATTTGTACAAATCACTTATCACTTCTTGAACGCAACTAAGCACTCCGCCACACTCCGAAAGAACCCACAAAAAATTAATGCCCTTTTCGTTCGTTCCAGTGTTGAATCAATTTGATATTTACATCTAGTTGTATCTACTCATCAATAAAGACTTCTTTAGCGGCATTGATAAGCTGCAAATGGATTGGGACGAGGTCAGCATGATTCGTTCGATATCCACCTCCAACGACAGCTGCGACAGGGATACCTC
>NZ_JADDYG010000177.1:0-1016 GCF_015163535.1 Vibrio sp. OPT46
ACAGAGAAACGCGGGATAGGAGAGGTAAACGTAACCTTAACGATGCAAAACCAAATCGTTCAACCTAAGCACTACGTTTACGCGGACTGGAACGGTGTGTTGATTTCTAAGCAAAAGCTGGACTTCTAAAAACGAAAGCCTAAACCAACCTCAAAGCCTTGTTGCCAATCTTGGTAATCAAGAGTCGCGTGAAGATCCAGTTTATCGGTAATTTTTACGCGACTTGATACTTCAGCCGCGAGGCTACTGTCGTCTTGGCGAATACCTTCCGCTGTTTCATTCTTGTAAGAGCGAACTGTACTTTTCAGCGTGACACGATCATTAAAGTGATAGCTGATCCCACTCAAAAAACCACTTTGATTTTTGGTAGGAGAGTTATTGACTCGCGCACCGACATAAACGTCTACCGAATCAAAAAGTTCGTAAGCGTAACCCGTATCGATATTCCAAACATCAAAACTGTCAGACTGATAACTGTCGCTGGAAATGAATAGTTTATGAGGAGAAGGGGATATTTTACCTGGAAGCGGCGGAAGCTCGTTTGCTAGACAAACACCAGGCACAAAAAACAGCAACAGAAAAAGCCCTCTTTTCATGTTCACCACTCCTTGTGTCAACTTTTTTATTAGTATGCGCCCAAAGCTTCTCACTATTAAAGCATAGAATATGAAAGCTAGCTCACCTATTTTCTAAATAATTCGATACTATGAACATAAGTCACAGTTAAGTTGTTGTTATGTGTCACAACCCTCTCGAATTATTTGATCGTACGTTTTATGGCAAAGATCAGACTAGTTATTAGATAAAAAACCGAACTGGTGATGATGGTTAAGTCCTTTACAAAAACTAACTGTAGATTTTTAAATGATCAATAATGTGTAATTAACTATAAATATCAATGACATTGCTTAGCAGAATTCTCTGAAAGATGGAAAAACAAACAATTTTTTGTTGACTATGTATCAGAAACTCGGTAAACGTAGAGTTAAGCAAACACAATTAACGTTGAATATTTA
>NZ_JADDYG010000178.1:0-305 GCF_015163535.1 Vibrio sp. OPT46
AAACGAGCAACACGAGATAATTTTTCAGCCAGAGAAAGGTCTCGCAAACTGTTGATGTCTTGAATCATAAGATCTACTCAATTACTTAGCGTGCTAAGTAATATAAAATAGTTAGCACGCTAAGTAAATATCTTTTTGTGATTGAAATCACGTTGGGTGTGTCAGTGAAGGGGCAGAAATCTAAGTAACACAACACTATGTTTGAACTTGAAATGCAGCGATGTACACAACAAACGTCGAGACCAATAAAGTCTGATTTGTATAAGAGTAAAAGGGTCAGATACAAAAAAGCACAACCCACAGTC
>NZ_JADDYG010000179.1:0-251 GCF_015163535.1 Vibrio sp. OPT46
CGTTGACTTCTAGCATAAAATTCTATTCGTAGTAGAGAAGTCTAGTTTCAAATATTGTCAAAGCGTAAAACTGAAACATGGCTCTGTTTTTGTGGTTTTATTTGGTTTGTTATGTTGTTTTCGTCGTTTTGTTGAAGCTATCAACGTTAAAATCTGGTAATTGCAGAATATTTGCGTAACCTAGTGTGTAAATTAAATGTTAATTAATGTGCCTCATTAAAGGAGCAAATGATGTTACATTCACGTGAGAA
>NZ_JADDYG010000180.1:0-289 GCF_015163535.1 Vibrio sp. OPT46
CGGATGGCTTTTATCACGATCTCGACTTCTGAAAGCTGTTGAGAGGGCTTCATTTGAATAACGTTTTTACAGCAAATATTAGAAGCAGTGAGTTGTTCAAAGTCTGGACGAGGGCAGTCTGCTGTAAACAAAATCCATTGTTTCTGCTGCGATAAAACAGCCAGCTTAGATAGAAGCTGATCCGAAACGGCCATGGGCTTAGTTGCTTGTGCCAATACGTTGTAACGAGAGTATGTATGAGATTGACTTTGTAACTGCATCTTACTGTTCCTTTATACATGCTGTATGT
>NZ_JADDYG010000181.1:0-437 GCF_015163535.1 Vibrio sp. OPT46
TCCAAAGAACAATTTGGTGAAGCGATGATTCAAGACTACTTTACTAAGTATTTTGAGCGTTTAAACGCACGCTTTACCAATACTGAACTGAGTGGCTACCAACGCCTAATGAGCTATTTCGAAGAAATGGTCAAAGTAGAAGACGACGTGTGTAATGCGAACAAATGTTTATTGGTTAAGTTAAGTGCAGAAGTCTCCGATCTCTCTGAGTCAATGCGCTTGGCATTACGCCAAGGAGCAGACAAAACCATTCAAGCGATAGCGGATTGCATTGACATCGGCATTAAAGATGGCTCAATCCCCAATGGTGACAGTGCGTTATTAGCAAGGCAGATATACTACCTTTGGAATGGCGCTAGCTTGCTGAACAAACTTTATCAAGATCAGGCAGCATTGACGCAAAGTCTGACCTATACTCAACACTTACTGCAGAATAC
>NZ_JADDYG010000182.1:0-290 GCF_015163535.1 Vibrio sp. OPT46
GAAAAGATTAAGGCATTAGAACTAGGCAATAACAAAGAAAAAGAAAATCTTTCACGATTTAAAATCCCTTTGCCTGAACTTGACGGTGCAATTGACCCTGATCACCCAAACCTAAAGACAATTCTAGATAACATGGCCATATTCGAGGCTACACGTGGTGGTTTTTCGAAGGCAACACAAAAAAACATGTTTTCCGCTGTTCGCTCTTGGATAAGATTTACTGAGTATATTGAATTAGCCTACGCATTTCCTATACATCCAAGAATGTTTTACTACTGGATACTACACCT
>NZ_JADDYG010000183.1:0-27780 GCF_015163535.1 Vibrio sp. OPT46
AAATATCTTGGAGTTGGGATGATTATAACTTTCGATTAAATTTAACGAATTCTTTATTATTTACATTACAATCAGAAGCTAATTGGGCATTAAAACAAAACTATGTAGAAGGACAGATTCCAAATTACAGAAAAATATTTAAAGAAAACTATATCAATTCATATTTTGATGGTCTAGATTAAAATGCATCGTTCGTTAAACCACTATTTAGCATCACTATTCAGTCTAAGCGTAATACTATGTATCAGCGTTATAGTATACATAAGCTTCATAAAAATAGAAGATTATAAAGCCAAGAAACAATTAAACCAAATAATGGACATACAAATATCATTAGAGTCATTAAGTAGTTATCTTTGGGCTTACACTCAAAATAGGGGAAAAAACAATTTCACACAATTCATGATTTCTCATAACAAATTAAACGAATTATTATCTCAAAATGAAGATGTTTTATACCTTACTAAAGACCTAAAAAAAATGAATCTCGAACTGTATTTTTTAGTTCAATACGAAAATAATCATTTACTAGACAAAGATCGCCATTATGATTCAGTCGTAAATTATAATAAATCAAATCCTGTCATACAATCCAGAATAAACATTGTATCCCAGGATATGAATAATGAAATAATATATATTTATAAAAAAATACTTAATAATAAGTCTACAAAACTACAAAATTTAAATTATTACACTCAAGCAGGTATTATTTTTATCTCTCTGGTTGTTATGCTATTATGCTTTTATATAAAAATAAAGTTCAAGAGAAGCTTTCAAAGGTTTATAAATGGAATAAAACAATTAAGCAGGTCAAATTTTGACTATAAAATCCCTTCAGAAAATCAATTCACGGAATTTGAAAATCTGTCTTGTTACTTCAATAAAATGGCGGCATTGTTAAACCACACAACAATATCAAAATCAAAACTTAAAGAAGAAGTAGAGAATCAAACTTCAGTTCTAAATCGTCAAAAAGAAAGTTTGGTATTTTTGTCTGAGCACGACTCCTTAACTAATATCTACAATCGTCGAGCAATAGAAAAACATTTGATCCAGCTTACGCGTAATTTCAGAGGCAGTGAGAATAGTTTTAGTTTGTTTTTTATAGATTTAAATTTATTTAAGGATATTAACGATAGCCATGGCCATGAGGCAGGTGATGCAGTGTTAAAATCTGTAGCTAGTAGATTATCAAGTATTATCGACGAATCAGACATGGTAGGCCGCTTTGGTGGAGATGAATTTATTATTATTCATCGTTCACACACAACAGGTACGTCTCTGTCTGCATGTGCACTACGCTATATCCAAGAAATAGAAAAAGTAATTCATTTTAAAGGTAAAGAGTTATGCGTCGGAGCTAGCATTGGTATTGCACTCTATCCTGAGCATGGGTCGAATGTACATGAATTATTAACAGCGGCAGACAAGTCTATGTATCAGTCAAAACGTTCTAAAGCTAGCTCGTTCACTATTGTCGACAACAGCAGTTCGCTGTTAAAGAGGCCTATGTTTTAATCTAAAGTAGCTGTGGAAACGTTCTACATGCGAATATTCAACGACATCGACCACTGTGGCCACTTACAGTAATAAAGCCGCTTTTATCACATAGCAAAAGCTAAACTCGTAAGCTAAACGCTCTCCAGGCATTGAAGAAAAATAATCCATTGTGAATGGTTAATCCTCCCCTTTTAAACGTCAACTTTCACCACCATATGATAGTTAAGATTCATTAACAGGCTATAACTATCCTATGTCTTTTCCTCGTTTATCTGTTCTGGATTTGGCACCCGTGTCCGACGGAACAAACTTCACCGAAACGTTCGAACGCTCCGTTGAATTAGCTCAATCAATCGAGTCCTGGGGCTATCATCGGTTTTGGATGGCTGAACACCATAACATGCCCGACATCGCCAGTGCCGCAACCAGTGTATTACTCAGTCATATTGGAGCGCACACGAACTCGATCCGTTTAGGATCAGGTGGAATCATGTTACCTAACCATGCACCACTAGTTATTGCAGAGCAATTCGGAACGTTAGAGGCATTATACCCTGGTCGTATTGACCTCGGATTAGGACGCGCACCAGGCACCGACTACCAAACAATGCATGCATTAAGGCGGGAACCAGAGCATATGGATCCTGACTTTGAAGAGCTGTTGGAGGAACTTAATTTCTTTCTTGGTCCCGTATCTCGAAATCAACCAGTCGCGGCTTATCCAGGTAACAACACATCTCTGCCGATTTGGCTTCTGGGGTCGAGTACATACAGCGCACGTTTAGCAGCTAAGAGAGGCTTACCTTTCGCATTTGCTGCACACTTTGCTCCAGATGCAATGTCTCGTGCTCTAAACTTTTATCGAGATGAGTTTGTCCCATCCGAGCATTTAGCTCAACCCTATGTGATGATTTGTGCCAACGTTATCGTAGCGGATACTCAGTCACATGCAGATTTTCTCGCGACAACAGAGAAGCAAAAATTCTTAAAAATGATTCGCGGCAATCGCGAAAAACTTCGCGCACCAGTGAAAAGTATGGCACCACTATGGTCAGCACAGGAAAAGCTTCACGTTGAAACTCAATTACGTGAATCTATCCATGGTGATCAAACATATGTAAGACAGAAAATTGAGAAACTTTTGGAACGCACTGGGGCAGATGAAATTATGGTAAACACGATGGTGTTTGAACAATCTGAGAAGTTGAGATCCTACAGGTTACTATCGGAACTCATGGACAAGTAAAAGAATGGAGGCGCCTCCCGGAGTCGAACCGAGGTCCACGGATTTGCAATCCGCTGCATAGCCACTCTGCCAAGGCGCCTTTCTGATTTTGTATCTCTGTCACCAAAGATTTTGATGGTGCCCCGGGCCGGACTTGAACCGGCACAGCGCGAACGCCGAGGGATTTTAAATCCCTTGTGTCTACCAATTCCACCACCAGGGCAACGCAATCATGCGATGGGTTAGACACCATCTATCTCGCGACCTTTGCCGTGAGAACGAGGCGTACTTTAACGGATTAATTTATCTGGTCAACAAAAAATTAGTCTTTTTTATTCAAATGGTTAAAAAGACGACTCTAACGAACAAAGGGCGATCATTTTGCTTATTTGATCATCAATACGCTTTGCTTTCGTGCCTTTTAACCTTCTCATTTTATATCAATGAAGAGCCAACAAATCGCGCAAGTTAACAGTATGGGTATAAACTTAACGTGTATTTCAGAGAACAAAATAGCGCTCATCATGTTTCGAAAACCATCATTTCACTTACCCTTACATGCCGACTCCGAACTCGACTTCGTAGTGCCCCACTTCTTCCTTACTGAATTTGATTATGCACGCTCTCTGGAGCAGGGAGTCATCGACGACTTGGATCCTGAATATACACACCAATATCGCGTCACACTGAGGCGCATACGCTCACTATGCTCACTACTTCGCGAACTGATCCCTCCTTTTGAACAGCGTATTTTGAAACCTCATTTAAGAATAATGATGAAGAAAACAAATAAGCTGCGTGATTTGGACGTATTTATCTTGGACAAAAACCAATACATTGAAATGCTCCCAAATCACAAATCGTCTCTTGAGCAACTTTTTTGCTTTATAGAATCTGAACGTGCTTACGAACAAGCAAAAGTTACGCGTTGGCTAGATACACAAGAATACACAACGCACTGCACTTTGATCAGGAATAGTATGTTGCGAAGTACGCAACACGAACCAGTGGATAGCAACGTACCTGCGTTACTTTTCGCAAGCCAAAAAATCTCCGTTCAATTTAAAAAAGTTGATAAAGCACGACGCAAAATCTCGGACAAAAGTCGTGACAGCGTGATTCATTCGATGCGGATAAAGTGCAAAGCGCTTCGTTATTTGTTAGAAGGATTTTCCACGCTCTATCCTTCCCAACAGCACAAAAACAACGTGAAACAACTAAAACTATTGCAAGACAAGCTCGGTGACTTTAACGACACTTCAAGTCAAATTGAATTTTTCGCACAACTCAAAGAAACAGCAAATCTCAATAAACAAGATCGTAAGGCTTTGAAAAAGCTAATTAACGTGCTTAGCGAACATCATGAACTCTCTCGCCAAACCATCTTGACGCATTTAAGCCAGTTTGAGTCTTTCATTCGCGATTCCAATACACAAAATCTCTACCGACCCTAAATCAAGGTTCACGTATTCTTAATATTCATTAATTACAGTCAATCGTTGGGCTCCACTAAGAAAGATAACGTGAAACCATTAAAACGATACCAATACGAGCGCTATGCGGTGCTTTGTAATCTCGCCTACCCTCGCGTCTTCAGACAAACTCAATATGGATTCGATCCTAATGGGCAACGAGTCATTAGAAATGAACACGGTAAGATTATGATTCGCGTGCTCTGGAGTAAAAAACAGAGTGAAGTGGTCGTAGTGATTAAAGGCTCACACAGTATCAGTGATTGGTTGTTGAACTTCGCGATGTGGACGAGAAGCTGTCGAAGGTTGGGACTAAACTATCGCATTCACGCGGGTTTCTATCATCTGTTGTTCCAAGAAAGTTTACCGAGCCGGAATGAAGATCGGTTAGGGTTGACCGTGATCGAACGCCTCGAAGGTATCGTTGTACCACTTATTCTCAGGGGAAAAAGAATCACTATTACTGGCCACTCTTCAGGTGGCGCGATTGGCAGTGTTTTTGCTGACTATATTGAGAAAAAATACCCCAAAAGCATTAAACGCGTGGTCACTTTCGGACAGCCCGCTGTCGGAGATTGGACGTTTAAGAAACGCTACCGTTTGGGGCACAAAACATACAGGATTTGTTGCGACATCGACATCGTGACCTTTATGCCGCCCATACCTTTTTTGTATTGGCATGTAGGCAAAATGCTATGGTTATATAACGGGAGAATATACGAGAACACCCCAACGCTCATACGGCTTGGGCGCTCCTTATTTAGTTGGTTAATGCGACCGTTTTCTTATCACTTTATGAGTAAATACATTCGCGACAAAGACTTTTTTGATGAACGCTGAGTTAAACATCCGAAAGGTATGACGTACAGACACCAAAAAGCCGGACTTCGCCGGCTTTACGATTAAGTGCTGATCTACAGAGAGGCGATTTCTTTTTCAAGTTGATATTTGTTATCTGTGACAATTCGCTCTAACACTTCAACACGTCGCTTCAAGTCACCAATTTGCTTGTTAAGGTTATCTTGTTCTTCTCGGCTCATCGTATTACGTTCAGATATCTCCAACGCTCTTACTTCTTTACGATGGTTCAAGATTAACTTTATTATCCCGCCCCCAAATATGGCACCGAACACAATAGCCACAACCAATACATCAGCAATAGATTCCATTCTTTATCTTCCTCTAGATTATGCTCAACTATAAGTTACTCATTTGTCGAATGAATATCAAATAACACATTGATTCATTGAAGAGTTTTATCAAGAATTGCCTACTCTGTATCAAAATCACAGGAATGGATTATTCAACGCCAACCCAAACCGAGACAGATCCGCCGTTTACTGGGAACTCAGCCCAACCATTCGCATCAGTCCAAACTTCTTCAGTTCGGATACCCAACTTGTCTACGTAGCGAGCACTTGGTTTACCCGTATACATCCACTTCGAGCCGCCAGGTCCATCACTCATGATCACGGCCATTGAATGTGGATGCTTTGCATCACCTTCTCGAGTCCAACCAATTACGTCCCAGTGGTCGAGATAAGAATGTTGTTTGCCATACGCATAATCTTTACGCAGTGTTACTAGCTCTTCAATGTAAGGCACTTTGACCATATTGATGTCATGCCCTTTATCACTGTACTGCGCGCCGTAGTAATCTGCATAAAACACGGATGGATAGCCTTCTTCACGCAATAAGATAAACGCGTAAGCGAGCGGCTTAAACCACCAATCAACCGTCGACTCCAAAGCCTGCAAAGGTTGAGTGTCATGGTTTTCTACTAAGGTTACCGCTTTGACTGAATTGTCCTTCATCAGCGTACCATCCATGATTTGACGCATATCGTAGCTACCACCCGATTTAGACGCATTGTAGAAGTTCATATGTAACGGTGCGTCGAATAGAGACATGCTGCCAGAAGTTTTGGTGATAAAGTTATGCAACTGATTAACATCGTAGTTCCAGTACTCTCCGACCGTGAATAGTTCTTTCCCTGTTTTCCAACGTAGGTGATCAATCCATTCTTGCAGGTATTGATATTTGATGTGCTTCACCGCGTCCATTCTAAACCCATCCACACCCGTCATGTTGATATACCACTCACCCCAGTCTTTCAGCTCTTGCTTCACTTCAGGGTGATCCATGTCTAGGTCAGCGTACATAAGGTAATCGTAGTTGCCTTTTTCCGAGCTCACTTCCCAATCCCATGCCTTACCCTCGCCTTTGAATTTGAAGATAGCTTTTTCTTCGCCAGCATCGTCCCAATCCACGCCATCAAAGTGGTACCACGTCCAATGAAAGTTTGAGTACTTGTCGTTGCGCCCAGGGAAATCAAACTCTACCCACGCTTCAATCCATTTATCACCAAGTTCAATATTTCGGTTGTTCCAATCTACTCGCTTGGTATCAACCCAAGACTTTCCATCCGCACCACCGCGATGGTTGAACACCACATCGCCATAAATCTGGATATTGTTTTTATGGGCAGTATTGATGGCGCTTAGGTACTGATCTTTGGTGCCATACTTGGTGCGCACCGAACCTTGTTGATCAAACTCTCCCAAATCGTACATATCATAAACGCCATAACCGACGTCGTTGCTACCACCAGCACCTTTATAGGCGGGCGGCAACCATAACGCAGTAAAGCCGTTGTCAGATAGTGCCGACGCGTTGTTTTCAACTTGTGTCCAGAGTGCACCGTCATTTGGCACATACCAATGGAAATACTGCATCATGGTGCCATTTTGTGCCGCCATTACAGGCGAACTGAGCAGCAAAGTTAAGGGTAAAAGTGTAGGTTTAAGGTTGAATGTTTTCATTATTTTTCTCTCACGTTAAGGACTAGAATCCTCCTTTCTGCATATACGCACCAAGCGATACTAACTATGACGCTAGCTAGGTTGCTGCCTGTAATACAAAAAGTTCGGATGACAATCGAAGAGAAACTATCACCAATCACACTATACAATTATTGAGTTGTCTAACATTTATAAAATCAATGATTAGCACGTTAAAAATATTGAATGGTGATCAAAACATGGGAGACTTTAGGAAAGCGCGAAGGGTTACGAAAAGGTGGACTAAAAACGAAAAAAGCCAGTCATTTAAGACTGGCTTTCGAAATAGTGGAGGCGCCTCCCGGAGTCGAACCGAGGTCCACGGATTTGCAATCCGCTGCATAGCCACTCTGCCAAGGCGCCTTTCTGATTTTTTATCTCTGTCACCAAAGATTTTGATGGTGCCCCGGGCCGGACTTGAACCGGCACAGCGCGAACGCCGAGGGATTTTAAATCCCTTGTGTCTACCAATTCCACCACCAGGGCAACGCAATCATGCGATGGGTTAGACACCATCTGTCTCAGCGACCTTTGCCGTGAGAACGAGGCGTACTTTAACGGATTAATTTATCTGGTCAACAATAAATTTTATCTTTTTGATTTAAGTGCTTAAAAAGCGATCTGCCTAGTATATTTGGCATTCAATTAGACCAATAAGCACCCGTTCCCTTTCATTAGCTATAAAGTCATACGCATACTAGTGCCCGAAACTGCTTCGAGGTAAACACGCGACTATCAGCTATGAACGCTGATCTTTTCACCGCTGTAACATCTGTAACAATTTGATTCCCTACTCTTGGCACGACTGCGTACAGAACATCATATTTTGTTACCGATAACTTTATATCGAATGTGGTCGTACCTTTATAAAATCATTGACTTTTTTTATTTTCAAACAAAGCTCAATTCATTATCGAAAATATCAATAAATAATGGTACGTTACACGAGTTGCAGTAATTTAATGGACATATATCACATATAAGGATGTGGTTTACTTTGGCGACACAACATAAGAAAAACAAGGTATATCACTAATGTCTATCAAGAATCTTTCTATAGCGAAAAAGATATCGCTATCGTTTTTACTCATTGCCATCGTCAACATTGCATTTGGTGTGTTTTTATCTACAGAGCTCAAAAGCATCAAATCTGAGCTTTTAAACTATACCGATGATACGCTTCCTGCAATGGAAAGGGTCGATTCGATTCGAGATCACTTGTCTCGCTGGCGCCGAGCTCAATTTGCTGCGTACACTTATGAAGACGCAGACCAAGTCAAAACTAAAATTTCTAACAATATTAGAGAACGCGAAAAGATCACTAGAGAGCTCAACGCTTACGGTGAAACTATCTGGCCTGGCGAAGAGCAGCAAACTTACCAGCGTCTTATGCGTCAATGGAAAAAGTACTTGGTTACTATGGACCAGTACAATGAAGCGATGCTAGCTAACGACAAAACCAAGGCCCACCCTATTTTGGCGAACTCCTTGTCTGCTTTCGAAGCGGTTGACTCAGAGTTAGGCGAACTAATCCGTCTCCTTAAAGAAGCTATGGACAGCAACAAAACTCATATCCTGTCCTCTGTAAATGGATTGAGTAATTCTTCAATAGCAAGTAACGTGATTATTCTACTGATCATGGTAGGCATGACATACGTGCTGACTCGCCTAATTTGTGGCCCACTTAAACTTGTTGTTGAGCAAGCAAATGCCATCGCAACAGGTGATCTATCAAGTGACATTGACCGTAAAGCAATCGGCAATGATGAGCTTGGTGAACTGGCAGACGCGACCACTAAGATGCAAGATGACTTACGCCAAGTTATCGATAACGTGATTGCTGCAGTTACTCAGTTAAGCAGCGCTGTCGAAGAGATGAACCAAATCTCCGATATTTCTGCGTCTGGTATGAAAGATCAACAGCTGCAAATTACGCACATCGCAACAGCAATGACAGAAATGAAAGCGGCCGTAGCCGATGTTGCTCGTAACACTGAAGACTCAGCGAACCAAGCTAACGAAGCAAACCGCCGCACACAACACGGTGTTCGTGAAACCCAAGGTATGGTTGACGCGATTCAAGAAGTTTCAAACGTAATTGGCGCTGCAGGCGATACCGTAGCAGAGCTTGAACAGCAATCGAATAAAATTAACGTGATCGTGGATGTTATCCGCGACATCGCCGATCAAACCAACCTACTTGCACTTAATGCAGCCATTGAAGCGGCGCGTGCTGGTGAGTCTGGTCGTGGCTTTGCCGTCGTTGCAGACGAAGTTCGAACTCTTGCCGGCCGTACGCAAGATTCAACGAGTGAAATCACTTCGATCATTGAGCAGCTACAATCACTTGCAAAAGACGCAAAATCAGCCACTGAACTTTCTAGAACCAGTATCTCAGAATGTGCAGAACAAGGCATTCAATCAAAACAGCTGATGAGCGACATTGAGCATTCGATTTCGGACATCTCAGACATGGGTACCCAAATCGCCACGGCTTGTAACCAGCAAGACTCTGTTGCGGAAGAGCTTAACCGCAGCATTGAAAACATACATTTGGCATCTCAAGAGGTCTCGCAAGGTTCGGAGCAAACCGCACAGGCGTGCCGCGAACTAAGCCAGCTATCCATTTCTCTTAAAGATGTAATGAGCCGCTTTAAACTAAGTTAAACTCAGTGGATACCTTAGTAGATATCAAATCAATCCCGATTTGCTTAAATTGAATGTCATCACTGAGGTATATTTAGGTATATATTAAATCACTATCTTAACAAACGCTCCAAAGCACCACTTGGAGCGTTTTACTTCGTCAGGTACTTTCCCCAAGTACTCAATAACATAACCAATACAAAAAACGCGTACGGAGACTTTATGCGCTTAAATAAAACCTTACTATCACTGACTATCGCTGCTGCAATCGCGGTTCCTGTAATGCAAGCTACTGCTGCTCCTCTTCAAATTAGCAATACAGCAGCAAAAGCAGAGCAAGTTCAAGGTGCTAACGCTTGGCTAGAAATAAACTTAGGTCAGTTCCGCGATAATATTGAGCAGTTTAAATCGCACATGGATGGCAAAACGAAAATTTGTGCCGTGATGAAAGCCGACGCATACGGCAATGGTATCGCAGGCTTGATGCCGACTATTATCGAACAACAAATTCCTTGTGTTGCCGTTGCAAGTAACGCCGAAGCACAAACTGTTCGCGACAGTGGCTTTAAAGGCCAACTTATGCGTGTACGCTCAGCGGATATTGGCGAGATTGAAGCCGCAATCGACCTAAATGTCGAAGAGTTGATAGGCACAGCAGAGCAAGCTAAAGCACTGTCTAAACTAGCCGAGAAAGCTGGTAAAGAAATCAAAGTTCACCTTGCTCTGAACGACGGTGGTATGGGACGTAATGGTGTTGATATGACGACAGAAGCGGGCAAGAAAGAAGCGCTAGAAATCGCTCAACAAGCTGGCGTTAATATTGTTGGTATCATGACTCATTTCCCTAACTACAATGCAGACGACGTGCGCCGAAAGTTAGCTTCATTCAAAGACAGTTCTGCATGGCTGATTAAAGAAGCGAATCTAAAACGCGACAACATTTTACTGCACGTAGCAAACTCTTACACCGCGCTTAATGTTCCTGAAGCGCAGCTTGATATGGTTCGTCCTGGTGGCGTTTTATACGGAGACCTACCGACTAACCCTGAGTACCCTTCTATCGTGTCTTTCAAAACACGCGTGGCATCCGTTCACCACCTGCCAAAAAATAGCACAGTCGGTTACGACAGCAGCTACACAACAAGCAAAGAAAGCTTAATGGCGAACATTCCTGTTGGTTACTCTGATGGCTATCCACGAAAAATGGGGAATACAGCAGAAGTTCTGATCAATGGCCAACGTGCAAAAGTTGCGGGCGTTGCTTCAATGAACACCACAATGGTAGATGTGACAGGTATCAAAGATGTTGAGCCTGGTTCTGAAGTTGTTTTGTTTGGCTCCCAACAAGGCAAAACGATTTCAGCTGCTGAGATGGAAAAACACGCAGAAGTCATCTTCCCTGAACTATACACGGTTTGGGGAAGCGCGAACCCTCGTGTCTACGTAAAATAAACCTATTCAGTTATTCGTAACAGAGCGAAAAAGCGAGCCTCGTGCTCGCTTTCTTTCTTATTTACTAATCTATACTAGCTCGTGATGTTATCAATTAAACAGAGCTTACTATTTCTGTTGTTTTATTCTCCTTTAGCACTACCAAGCGCGACTCTCTACACTCTGTTTCTTAAAGCCGCTTGGATGGCTCAATTTTATATAGCACTTAGAGTTTGAAAGCCCCTCCAATTGATGTTAAACATGAAGTTTACAAAAGAATAACAAACACACTCGTATGGCACTGCACCTTTGCCTGCTAGCTAGGTATCTCTATGACAGAAAATACTCAACATCTTCAACGCTCCTCCACTGAGTTGCACGAATTTAATCGGCTTGACGTCTGGAACGGCTTCACCCAACTTTTACCCCTCTCTATGTTCGTGGTCATATTTGGCCTCGCTTTCGGTGTTGCTGCGGTACAGACTGGACTAGATGTATTTCCCACTATGTTGATGAGCACACTGGTCTTCGCCGGTGCTTCACAATTTGCCACGTTAGAAATGTGGGGAGCGGAAGTCCCTTTCATTCCAGTACTTATTACTGTATTTGCGATTAATGCTCGTCACCTCTTGATGGGAGCCACACTTTATCCATGGTTACGACAACTCCCACCAACAAAACGTTACGGTGTAATGCTGGTAGCATCAGACGCTAACTGGGCAATGGCACTCAATGCATTTGGTAGAAAAGAACCAGGCTTTGGCTTGCTTGTTGGTGGCGGCTTAGCGATGTGGTCTTTTTGGATTGTGGGCACCTGGATCGGCATTTATTTTGGTAGCGCAATCAAAGATCCGGTGGGCCTCGGGCTCGATATGGTTATGGGATGCTTCCTGCTGTCTATGGTGGTGGCCGGGCCGAAAGACTTAAGAATCTTTGCGATTTGGGCCATAGCAGCAGCCTCTTCTATGTTGGCGTATTGGTATTTGCCAGAGAATAGCCACGTAGTGGTTGGCGCCATTACTGGCGGAGTATTGGGTGCTTGTTGGAAGGAGAAGAAAGCATGAACATCGAAACAACCATAGGTGGCACAGTGCTTATCATCATCGCTATGGCGTTAGTCACGCTCATAACCCGCTGGGGCGGAGTGTATGTTATGTCATTCATTCCAATTAGCGAACGGGTTCAACGTTTCATTACTGCGATGTCAGGCTCCGTACTGGTTGCCCTTTTAGCTCCGCTAGCAGTAGAGGGTGATAATGGTGCTAGAGCAGCACTGTTTTCTACTGCTGTTGTCATGTTCATCGTGAAAAAGCCTCTACCAGCAATTGCAGCAGGCATCATCGCCGCCGCCGCGGTACGTGCTCTTTAGTCGCTGTTTCAACGCCGATACCAGTCATCAATAAAAGACCCAAAACACAAAGCCCTGATGTCACAAGTGTCATCAGGGCTTATCTTATGCTCATCATTTGAACGATGAACAACGATTATTAATCATAGTGAGACAGCACATTACGCACAGCAGTTACAATTGCGCTTATATTTGTCCATTTTACCAATACCAGGGTTAAAGGTATTGGTTGGGTCTAATTCGTGGTAAAACTTCTGCAACGAGTTTTCGGCTTCATACAAGTGACCCACATTATGTTCTGCTGGGTATTTGGCACCACGGCTATTGAGGTGCTCTAGCATCAGCTTTTTCATCAACTTCGTGTCAGTCCCTTTTTTGAAAATGTAATCTTGATGGAAGACGTAACACATAAAGTGACCATAATAGAGCGCTTGAACAAGGTTCTTACTCACCTCTTCAGGCAAAGTTTCTAGCCACTCTTCATCATTGCGTCGCAATGCGATATCAAGTGCAACGATGTCTTCTACGTCTTTTCGATGAATCGTCTCGTACCGAATTGCTGCACCAGCGGCTGCAAAGCGATGTAAATAAGCTTTTTTACCTTCTTCCGGCGTACACTCGAAGAAATCACAGTCGTCTTCAACAGCCCAAACTTCTTTGAGGTATTTTTGTGCTTCAGCAATACCACCATCACTCATTTTCAATACCAGGTGATGCTCATACTTGTCACGGAAATCCAGCATTCGCTCTGGTAAATGTTGTGGGAACAACTTGCTCGCGTAGTACAAAATGGTGTCTGGCAGATATTTACTGACAAACGGGATGCGCTCTAAGAAGTTTTCTACCTTAGCTTTAAGTGCGAACATTTTTGGCAGCTTATCTGTGCCTAACAAGTCGATGGATAAGAACACATCCTTGCCGTACTTCTCTGCCATGTTGAAGATATCTCGATGCAAGTATTCTCCCATCTCAGGCAAGTTATCAAACGTAGATAAGAAGTCTTTTCGCAACTTCGTTAGTTTCGCAGGGTCATTGGTGCCAAGGTAAAAAACCTGCTCTTTTTCGGGTACTGGGTAGCTGTCAACCCGAACGGCAAAAACCCCCAACTTACCAGCGCAGCCACTGGCTTCAAATAATCGGCGTTCATCGGCATTAAAGCGAGAAGGAATGTCAGAAGTCACGTCTCGAACACGTTCATCGTATTCTTTGTCTGATGCCATTCGCTCATCATGAATGATCTTCGCTGGGTCAAAGTTCCCTTCTTGCAGGTTTGTTAGAATTTCTTCTGGCGTTTCACCTAACCCTTCAATACCAAGGTGGTTCACCAAATGTAACTGGCCTTGCTTATCGACCTGCGCGTAGAGCGCCAGTTCCGTATAAGCAGGACCACGCTTAACTAGCGCACCGCCTGAGTTATTGGCGATACCACCGACCACAGTGGCACCTAGCGATGAAGAGCCGATGATAGAATGCGGTGCTCGGTTCACTGCCTTCAACTCTTTCTCCAATGAGTGCAAACTTGCACCAGGCAAGCAAACCGCCTGCTTACCACCATCTAATAAGTGAATCTTCTTGATTTTGGTAATATTGATCACAACCACATCGCGATCATAATCATTACCACTCGGAGCTGAGCCCTCTGTTAAACCTGTTTTAGCCGCCTGCATGATAATGATGCAGTTTGCTTCAACACACTGTT
Source organism: Vibrio sp. OPT46 (assembly GCF_015163535.1). Taxonomy (NCBI): domain Bacteria; kingdom Pseudomonadati; phylum Pseudomonadota; class Gammaproteobacteria; order Vibrionales; family Vibrionaceae; genus Vibrio; species Vibrio sp. OPT46. The sequence continues at coordinate 14,166 of NZ_JADDYG010000183.1, forward strand.
TAATAATCTTCCATTGTTCTAGAAGAGTGTTAGGAAACACGATAGCAAGCGCATTACCACTACCCGAACGAAACCCCGAGCGGTAATATTTCGTTTTAACCTCGTCGGTTAGAACATTTTCTTCCCCCACGATGGTTTTAAATTCTTCAATCAGCTGCTTTTGTTTCATATCCGTATCTCTAGTTATTGTACTTCGCTCACAACACCGCTTAGCGGCAGGCATGGCGTTTGAGCCACTATAAGCAGTCCATTTCTCTGCGTCTATGTCAGGCGGACGAACAATACGTAATCAATAAACAACAAACAAAATAATTCTTTATTTTTCTGTTACTTATCTTTCACATTTGAGAAATTTAACGTAAGAAACAGACCGTTTCTTAAAAGAAACAATAGCAAAACCATTTGTTAACAGTTGTGCGGGGTATCTTGTTATCAATATTAGTGAAGAAAACGAGGAGAAGCGTAAGCTCCTAAATTTAAGAGGACTCTTAGAAATGAAGATGGAAACATAAGCTCAACACCAACATAACGATCGGTGTTGAGTTATTGGCTTAAAATCGATGGTTTTGACTTTGAAAGCTTGTGTATAGATGATCGATAAAGATCTTAATTTTTTCTGGTTGCTGACGAGTGTAAGGGTACACCGCATAAATACCCAAACATTTGGCTGTTTCGTCTTTAAATAACTGAATCAGACTGCCTTGCTTTAAGTCTTCATAAACCAATACACGCGGCACATAGATGATTCCCTGCCCTAACAGCGCCACATTTCTCAATACAGAAGAATTGTTAGTACAGAGGTTACCGTCGACGGTGATTTGATATACCTCGTCTCCATCTTTAAACGCCCACTCATGCGCTCCGGTTTCTTGGTAGGAATAGACTAAACAATTGTGTTTAGCCAAGGCTTGAGGTTGTTTAGGTATGCCATGTTTAGCTAGGTATTGGGGTGACGCGCAAATGATCCAATTTGCATCCACCAGCTTTCTTGCAATCAGACTAGAATCTGGCAACACACCCGTTCTAATTGCCAAATCAAAACGTTCATTCACGATATCGACGAAACGATTATCTAGATCCATATCGATATTGATGTCTGGGTATTTCTGATTAAATTCATTAATCACTTGAGGAAGAATTAATTCACCAGAGATAGTAGGCACCGAAATTTTAATGTTTCCAGATAAGTTTTTACCTAAACCCACAATGGATTCTTCCGCCGTTGCCACCGCTTGATAAACCGCTTTTGCATGAGTAAAAAACGCTCGTCCTGCTTCAGTCAACGTTAGCGTTCGCGTTGTTCGGTAGAGAAGCTGTACACCAAGCTCTTGTTCAAGCTTGGCAATCCGTTTACTGACGACCGATTTGGTCAGTGACATATGTCTCGCGGCAGCACTGAATGAACCTTGCTCGATCAAGTGATAAAAAATGATGTAATCGTCGGTATTTCTCATGCGTCTTCGTCAAATCCTTTGGAAGCCCGTATTGTAAACTGAAATTGGCTGAGGTGCGAAACATCGGGTCACACTTAATATCAGAAACTCGTGACAGAGATGGGGTTGCTAAGCTCACAGGTAATGAAAAAGAGATGGTGTGAATTTATCAGTCTTCAGATACAAAAAAACCAGCTTTCGCTGGTTTTAAGTTGATGCACTTGGCATCGAGATACCGCCATGGCCATATCTGAATAATTTGGAGCGACACACGAGGTTCGAACTCGTGACCTCAACCTTGGCAAGGTTGCGCTCTACCAACTGAGCTAGTGTCGCATTTATTCTCGAAAGCCATTCGCTATCAAAGAATAATGGAGGCGCCTCCCGGAGTCGAACCGAGGTCCACGGATTTGCAATCCGCTGCATAGCCACTCTGCCAAGGCGCCTTTTTTTATTACGCTTCAGGGCTCTACCCCGTTGCGTTGGTGGCTACTTTACGGATTGAGAGAAGATAGTCAAACAAAAATATTTCATTTTCTGTTCGTTTGATTTCTTTTAAGTCAATTCGACCAAAGTTCGATCTTATTGGCTTAAAACGAAGCAATATAAATCTAGCTTTCAGTTCGTTTTGTCCCATGAAACATTAAGGCGTTTAATAGTTGCTGACCCTTTTTAGCAATCTTCCCACAACATTAGGGTGATAAGACCAAGTGTGATCAAACATCGACATTAATGCAGGATTTCCGTATTTCGATAAGCTAATCGCGTGAAAACGGTTTTTCTTCGCCTTGAGCGCATCCACTTTGGCCAGTAACTCGTCTTGTTGTTTTGGCGCGATAAAGTCGGAAATGACTACCATGTCTGCGTTTTTATATTTATCACCGCTCATCAAGTCGATAGATTTAATCAAAGTTGGCTCTAAGTCTGTACCACCATGGAAGCTATAAGTTAGAAAGTCCGCCGCCTCGCGCAGACCATCTTGTTTGGTTAGTTCGTAGGTAATGTGTTCCGTAGAAAAAATAATGACATAGCAATCACGTTGCTCCGCTAGTGCGATTTGCATCAGAGCATAAGCCATGGCTTTGGCGCATTGCTCAGGAAAGCCACTCATGGAACCGGACGCGTCCACACAAACAATGAAGGGGCCTTTTTCGATATCTACCGCTTTATGGTCAGGTCGGTGAGCTTTAACTTTACGTAACGTGCGCGATTTGCCTTGTGTACGATAGTTCATGAGCCGTTTATCAACTAAGTGTTTATAGAACACAACTTCAAGTTCAGGATACGCCAAAAACATCGTTTCGTTGGGAAGTAGCTTATTTAGATCATCGCTTTCGTGAATACCGACAATATCATCCGTCGCCTCATCACTTTTCTCTTCGACCAATTGAAGTTCTTCAGTGGGCGCACGATTTAGTTCAGGATCATTTACTTGCCCCGCCATACGACCGAGTTGCTCCGCAATTTCTTGCAAGCCTTGGTGCTTCTTCAGAAACTCAGCATGGCGTTTCATCACCGTTAAGTCTGTTTTACTCAACTTGGCAGATGCCATATCCCACAGGCGCCCTACACTTTCAGCGTCACCCGACTCCGTGACTTTATCCATATTACGCATGGTTTCCATACGTTGATACAGGTCTTTCAGCACCTTTTCTTTATTGGCTTCAAGCTCGCTTACTTGCGCTTGTTTTATAGCATCGGTGAGGCTTTGGTACCATTGATCACAAAAGTAATGAGGGAACATAGGGTTATTCATCCCTTTGTTCTTTTCCATCATTCGGCGAGCTTGCATGTAAAACGCAGAGTGCCATTCCAGCTTTTTAATCACATCTTCGATGTTTTCAAAAAACGCCTCTTCATCCCAATGAATAACCTCTTGATATAAAGACAGCTCTTGTTGGAAACGCTCTGTCTCACATACCTTGGTGATCCGTTTTTTAACACTGCCTCGCCACTTTAACAAGTGACCTTTGACCGAAGATTTAACACCTCTGTTTTCTGCCATCATCATGACTTGTGAACGAGCCATCAAATCATTAACTGCGCTATCGATGATGCCGGAGTCGGCCACCATCAGCGCGAGGTTAAGTCCGTCTGCACCTAGCATGTCGTCTCCTTATGAGAAAAACTGATTTAAGTTTTTAAAGCGTTGGATAACTTTTTCACTTTCTGCTTGGATTGATTCAAGTCTCTGACTGACCTGTTGTAGACTCGACTCCATTAGGCGGGGTAGTTCAGGATCAACAAAGCTATGCGGAAGCGCATCATGAAAGTTCGCTTTCACCTTACGCATATGGTGTTCTGCCTCACTAAGCTGATTTACGGCTTTTTCGCTCTGCGTTAACCACTTTTGGTAGAGCTCTACATCCAAGCCCTCTTGAGTCACTAGGCTAACCAGAATGCCTCGGTTCGCGATATCACGGATAACTAGGTTATTCGCCGCGTCAACGTCAAATCGTAAACGGCACATGTTGGTGTTTTGATTGACGTAACCATACACATCACCGCTTCCCTCTTTAATGACTCGATCTAACTCATCTTTGGGTACATAAACCCAGCGGCTATCACCTTTTTCTGATTCTGAAACCGACATGTTGCTTTGCAAGACCACCAATTTAACTAAGTTAACGGCTGCGCCAACTTTGTACATCTTGGCTTTAGAGGTATCAAAGCGCATGGTTTCTTTGCGCAAAATACCCGTTGCCGCTTCAGACGTTAACGTCATGCGGTAGGCATCTTCAAGTTCATGTTGAACATCAACCAAAGACTCACGGCAGTACTCGATTTCCTGCTCCGCGTCTTGTTGATCAAATGCATGTTTTAAGGCGAACTCTTGAACCACTCCACGTACCACATCTCGCGATTCAGGACTGTTCCATAAACAATCTTGCAGCAGTAGAAGGTCAAGCGGATTGATTTCATCGCGACCATTAAAAAACGCGCTCGCTTTTAACAACTTCACGGCTTTCTTCCAGCGGCGGTCAGAGACATACATGTCGGTATTGGCCACATCACCAAACTGAGCTTCAACTTTGCTTTCTAACATCGTTTTAAGCTGGAAAAGCTTTTCGAATGCATTGTCGGTTAGCGTCAATTTGTCGAGCTGTTGTTGCCATTGATGATATTCTTCATCAGTTATCGCTAGGCCTTCTGGTACTTGTGCCTCTTGCGATGTGCCCACAGTCAACATCGACTTAAAGTTTTGTTTATTCTGAATTCGATTCACAAACACACGCACCAACATGCGGTCGTAGAGGGCATCCAATCCACTATCTTCATCGGGTAATTCATTGGAAGCCGATACCAACAGGCGCATTGGCACACGCTCGATATCGCTGCCATTTTTGAATGTTTTCTCATTAACCACTGTCAGCAATGTGTTAAGAATTGCAGGCCCCGCCTTCCAGATTTCATCCAAAAATACGACTTGTGCAGTTGGCAAATACCCTTTAGTTAAGCGAACATAACGGCCGTTGTCTTTTAGCTCTTGGATACTCAGTGGCCCAAACACCTCTTCAGGGGTTGAGAAGCGCGTCATCAGGTATTCGAAGTAACTGCTGTTATCGAACGCTTGGATGAGTCGTTTGGCAATTAAGCTTTTTGCAATACCAGGGGGGCCTAAAAGAAAAACACTTTCACCAGCAAGTGCAGCAAGAAGGCAGAGCTTGATCGTATGTTCACGCTCATAAACGCCATCCGTTAACGCTTTCGCCAATTTATTGATGCGTTCTGAGAGAAGCGCTTTTTCGGCATTTGAGGCAAATAAGGTTTGTGTCATACGTTCTCCGGCTACTGAAGTGGTATTGCGTTAACATTTTTATACACTTGTTATAACTTTGTTACAAATGTATTTTGTCGAATTCCCCTTATAGCAGATGCTTTTCCCCATCTTGACGAAGCAATCAAAGTTTCCATTTATGAGACATTGCTCACTTAAAGTGCAAACGCTTTCGTCGTGTTGCAGTATTTTTTGCTTTTGTTTCCCACCATTTGTGGTTAATGTCGAAAAACGTCAAAAATGCGGTAACAGCTAGGGTTCATAACTGCATGAGCAAGATAATTCATAAATGGAAGCAAATTTCTCTGATTGAAGAAGACGTTATGCTTCCTACAGGACAGGCAATTACGCACACCACAATCCATCATCCGGGCGCTGCAGTGATTCTCCCTATTACAGCGGAGGGTGAAATTGTCCTTGTCCACCAATTTCGGCCTTCACTTAATAAATGGCTATTGGAACTTCCTGCTGGTACCAGGGAAGGCAACGAAGAGCCACTCTGCTGCGCCAAAAGAGAGTTAGAGGAAGAAACTGGGTTTAGTGCAGAGAAATTCACGTCTCTCGGCCAAGTCACCCCTCTTGCCGGATTTTGTGATGAGATACAGTATCTATTTGTTGCCGAAAAGCTCAACAAAACAAACCGTTACGAGTGCGATGAAGACGAAGTGATTGAGGTCGTCACCTTGTCAATCAAGCAACTCGAAGAAAAGATTGTCGATGGCACGATCACCGATGCCAAAACGATCGCTTGCTTAAGCAAAGCGCGCCTTTGCGGATATATTTAGGACTTTGACCAAGGAGACATTCATGGATTTTCGATCAGATACCGTTACACAGCCCACCCAAGCCATGCGAGAAGCCATGTTTAAGGCCCCCGTTGGGGATGATGTTTATGGTGATGACCCTACGGTCAATGAGCTTGAAAAATTTGCTGCGCAGCTTGCTGGTTTCGAAGCAGCTTTGTTTACCACTTCAGGCACTCAAGCCAATCTGCTCGGTTTAATGGCGCATTGCGAGCGGGGAGATGAATATCTATGTGGGCAACAAGCACATAACTACAAATACGAAGCTGGTGGTGCGGCGGTTTTGGGATCAATTCAACCTCAACCAGTCGAAAATAACCCAGATGGCACGCTACCATTTGATAAACTGGCTGCTGCGATTAAACCAGATGATTGTCACTTTGCTCGCACTAAGCTTCTCAGCTTAGAAAACACAATTAATGGTAAAGTACTACCTCTGTCTTACTTAGCAGAAGCACGTGACTTCGTGAATAAACATAACTTGCAGATGCATCTAGATGGCGCTCGCGTTTTTAACGCAGCCGTTGCACTTGATGTTCCGGTAAAAGAGATCGGTCAGTACTTTGATTCAATGACGATCTGTCTGTCGAAAGGTCTGGCTGCCCCTGTTGGCTCGCTACTGCTTGGTAGCAAAGACTACATCGCAAAAGCACGTCGCTTAAGAAAGATGGTCGGCGGTGGTATGCGTCAAGCGGGTATTCTTGCCGCAGCAGGCAAACTTGCCCTTACCGAACAAGTGGAACAGCTAAAACAAGATCACATCAACGCAAAAACCTTAGCGGAAGGTTTAGCAGAACTGCCTGGTTTTTCAGTCAACCCTGAATTTGTTCAAACGAACATCGTGTTCGCGAAGCTTGCTCCTCAAGTGGACATAGTAAGTATCGCTGCGAAACTAAAGGAACAAAACATCACGATAACCCCTGGAAATCCAATTCGTTTTGTAACTCATAAAGATATTTCAGCGAAAGACATCGACACTTTCTTATCAAGTATAAAATCTCTACTTTAATTTGATTTTGATCATTGAGCTTCCCCTAAGGGGAAGCTTTATTGTATCGGCATGATTTTTAGCGAATAGATAACCTCCATGCTCAGATTTGTACTTTTAATCTCTTTTATTTTCTCTTCCGCTATCTATGCCGAACCGTTTGGTGATGCTGATAAAGGTAAAAGCAAATCACCTAGCTGTGTCTATTGCCACGGTGTTACAGGCATCGCAACGAACAACACCTATCCAAGCCTTGCTGGTCAAAATGCTCAGTACCTTTACAATGCAATGAAATCTTACCAAGCCGGTGAGCGTAAAGGGCCACTTGCAGAAATGATGGCAGCACAGTTAAAAATGTTAAATGATGGAGACCTTCGTGATGTCGCTGCTTTTTATGCAGAACAGTCGGAAATCAAGTGATTAGATCACCTGTAGATGTACTATGAAAGCTCGTGAATCATCCAAACTCAACGCATATTGAAACATTAACCCAATATTTGACCACAAAACAATCAAATTAACTTCACTTCAAATATTTGATGAATTTATAGTTCAACGTAAGCATTAATATTGACTTTTTATTCTATTTTATCGATATTTCATGCTTTATTGAATTTGACGTGAAGTAAGTTATGTCTCACACACATGCGCAACCAGCAGACTCGGTTGCTACCCCTAAGTCGTGGCAGATGCCAGATACCCTCATTTTGATCTTCATTGTTGGTATTCTTGCTGCGATTCTTACCTACTTAATTCCTGCTGGTCATTTTGATAGCCAACAGGTGACCTACATGGTAGACGGTGCAGAAAAAACTCGCACAGTTATCGATCCTTCTTCTTTCTCTTATGCAACCGACGAAAACGGTGAACTGGTTTACAACAAGGTTGGCCTGTTTGCTTCTGGTGGTGGCATTGGTCTGATGAACTTCCCTTTCGAAGGGCTAGTTTCTGGCTCTAAATGGGGCAGCGCAATCGGCGTGATTATGTTCATGTTGGTTATCGGCGGTGCTTTCGGCGTTGTAATGCGCACAGGCACAATCGATAACGGTATCCTGCGCCTTATCGATAAGACCAAAGGTAACGAAGCGCTATTCATTCCAGTGCTATTTTTGCTGTTCTCGCTAGGCGGTGCGGTATTTGGTATGGGTGAAGAAGCCGTAGCGTTTGCGATTATTATCGCGCCGCTTATGGTTCGCCTTGGTTATGATGGTATCACTACGGTAATGGTTACCTATGTTGCGACTCAAATTGGCTTTGCTACTTCTTGGATGAACCCTTTCTCCGTCGCTATTGCGCAAGGCATTGCGGGAGTACCTGTTTTATCCGGCATGACAGTGCGCATGGGGTTATGGGCTGGCTTTACGTTAATCGGTATCGCCTTCACCATGATCTACGCCGCTCGCGTGAAGTCAAATCCTAAACTTTCTTACAGCCATCGCACAGACCAGTATTTCCGTCAGCAAGAGCTTGGCAATCAAGATTCTCGTTGGAACCTAGGTGACACACTCGTTATCTTTACAGTTATTGCGACCACGGTGTGGGTCGTTTGGGGCGTAGTCGCTAACGCATGGTACATCCCAGAAATCGCGTCTCAATTTTTCACTATGGGCTTTGTTGTCGCGATCATCGGTACGATTTTTCGCCTGAACGGTATGACGCTAAACTGCGCAGCTGATGCATTTAAAGAAGGTGCAGCTATTATGCTTGCACCTGCCCTATTAGTGGGTTATGCAAAAGGTGTATTGTTGATCCTTGGTGGTGGTACAACTGATGAAGCGAGTGTACTGAATTCAATTCTAAACAGTGCTGGCGGCGTGATTAGCGGGCTTCCTGACGTGGCTGCGGCATGGTTAATGTATGTATTCCAATCTATCTTCAACTTCTTCGTCACTTCGGGCTCTGGACAAGCGGCACTAACGATGCCTCTACTGGCCCCTCTGGCAGACATTGCAGGAGTTACGCGCCAAGTGGCAGTTTTGTCATTCCAACTTGGCGATGGCTTTACTAACGTTATCGTCCCTACTTCGGCATCTCTCATGGCAACGCTTGGTGTCTGCCGTATCGACTGGGGTGACTGGGCAAAATTCTGCTGGCGATTTATTCTATTACTCTTTACCCTATCAAGTATCGTCGTTATCGCAGCTCATATTATGGGTTTTGCGTAAAACGAAGCCAATTGGTAATTAAGGCGAGACATGTTCTCGCCTTATTAATATTCATGGTATGACGACGCTAAGGTTTTAGATTAGCTTATGGTTTTGGAGTGGTAACTTTAATGACAACACAATTTCTCGATGACGTGATTCAAGGTCATCAAGTGATTCAATCTCTCAATGTAGCAGACCTAAATTCGGGCGAGCATAAGTTTTGGTTTCGCATCGCAACGAATGCTCTCTCTCAGTGGCAACACCTACCTATGCTAGTGTTCAAAGGTGAAAAACCTGGCAAGAAGATCATGATTACCGCAGGGGTTCATGGTGATGAGTACAATGGTGTGTTAGCAGCGCAGAAAACTGCTCGAGAGCTCATCGGCACTGAAGTCGCTGGTACTGTCACTATTGTTCCAACCATTAACATGCCTGGTATGCTAAACCACAGCCGCGATTTCTATTCCGCAGACCCTGATGCGTCTCCTGCAAACTTAAACCGCTTTTTTCCTGGTGACCAAAACGGCAATGAGGCCCAACGTTACTTATATGCATTGTGGAATGATTTGCTCAAGCCAAATGCTGATTTAGCCATTGACCTTCACACTCAAACCAGTGGTGCGGCCTATCCACTTTACGTGTTTGCAGATTTCCGAATCGAGCAATCATTAGAAATGGCTCGCCTCATTAATCCTGATGCGATTTTAAATGATCCTGGAGATGCTGGCGTCCTTGAAACGGTCTGGAATAACCATGGTGTCCCAAGTATTACTGTTGAAGTAGGTATGGGGCGATATACCGAGCAAGAACTTATCAGTCGAACTGTAACAGGCATTTTTAATGTGCTGAAAGAGCATAACATTGTTGAAGGTGATGTGGACACTATTACGTCATGCTTGGAAGGAAACGAAATCATCAGTGTCAAAGCGACACACGGCGGCTTTGTACTGCCTCATGTTAGTTTGATGGACTTTGTCGAGCAAGGTCAACTTCTTGCGATTCAATACGACAGCTTTGGCGCTGAGATTAAACGCTACACCGCCCCAACAAGCGGCACAGTACTTAGCCACAATGTTGAATCTATTCGAGCACCAGGCTCCCTGATCGTTCGTTTGATTAAGTAAACCATAACCGTTTGTTGATAGATCAACCTTTCGACGCTCACTCAAATTTATATAAGCTCCATCACGAGTAATCACAAATGATGGGGCTATATCCATTTTGACCACATTAAGTTACGCGGTAACAAATTACTGTTAAGCGAAATGACAAACTGAGCTCTTAATTAGGAAGCTTCCCCTCTGTCCGCTTTTTCAGCCACGCTGATGAACTTAAAGCTGCCGTTGTTTCTCTTGTTCAACAAAAATGAGCTCGTCGATAGCGAAACCTTTCTCATTAGCTACGTACTTAAAGCGCTCCACTACTTTCTCATCAACGTTAGGCGTTCTAGACAATAGCCACAAGTAGTCGTGGTTGTAACCTGAGACAAACGCATAGTCATAGTTTTCACCTAGCTCAAACACAATGTAAGAAGAATATATTGGCCCAAAAAAGGAAACCTTTAAGTGTCCCACCGTTTTATCTTCAACAAAATAAGCTTTGCCTTCAGCTGCTGACCACTGTCGCTCTTCTTCGGAATATCCACGGTTTATCACCTTAACCCCACCATCCTCACGAACCTGATACTCAGCGGTAACGTTGGATAAGCCTCGCTCAAATGAATGGTCTAGGCGTGCAATCTCATACCACTTACCTAGATATGGCTCTAAATCGAAATTATTCACGGGTTCCACCCCATCCGGCTTCGAGGTACAGCCAAATAAAGTTGCAAGTGACAAAAGTAAAAATATTTTTATCGATTTCATACAACACCTAAATTTTAATTAGTGATTGATTTTACTCTAGAAGATAACAAGTCGATCACTAAGCCGCACCATCGCCCTCATAGGTACACATCACAATTCTTCATCATCAATAGCGCGCTGAACACCGAAACCTCGTCATCTCAGCAAATCGATAACAAGATTGCTCTATTTTTGACTTACAAGCTGACCATGCTTGTACATTTTGTCAGCATTTAACCCTATGCATATAGAAACTTTGCACAACATAGACATTCGTAGGCATATCACCCTCCTATAATACGTTGCGTTATAGACAGAGGTTATTGTTATGAAATTAAAAACGGTGTCAGTTTGTACACTTTTGGTTTTACTTGCAGGTTGTCAGCAGGAAAAGCCGAGCGAAACGACACAATTAACGACCTCGGCAGATGTATGTAATGCACAAGGAAACATGCCAGGTGGGTGGAATGAGTTTTACGCGACCCCTGATGCACAAAAGGCAATGGCCTTTGTTTTAAAGAAAATGGACACAATAGCGTCGTTTAAACAAATACTGAATGTTCACGCGCAAATCGTTAGCGGCGTCAACTATGCTATTGAGTTTGAATTGGATGATGGCTCTGTTTGGAACACGATTGTTTATCGCAACCTCGATGGCGAATATGCGATTACCCAATCGCCAAAAGAAGGCCACTTTTGCGAACAGTAGCGACTTAGTCAGAAAGCCCCAACATTAGGGGCTTTTTGATCTAACAGTAGTCACTGAATTAGACAGCGAAGCGACATTGAGATTTAATCGACACCGTTGAACCAAGTCTTGATGGTTCTACATCAATCCTCTGCGCCATTTGTTCTTTCAACTCAGAAACGTGAGAAATAACACCGATCATGCGCCCAGTCTGTTGCAGGTCCACTAGCGTTTGAATAGCAAGATCTAAAGACTCTGGGTCTAAACTACCGAAGCCCTCATCAATAAATAAAGTGTCTAAACGGATACCGCCACTATAGGATTGCACAACATCCGACAAACCAAGTGCCAGAGCAAGCGCTGCCATAAATGATTCACCGCCGGAAAGTGTCGCAACATCACGCGTTTTTCCTGTGTAGCCATCTTCAACCATTAAATCTAAGCCGCGACCCGCAGCGCCTTTGAAGCCCTCTGTTTTTCGAGCAAGAATATAGCGCCCTTTACTCATAAGGCTTAAGCGTTGAGAGGCCTGAATCAGCACATCATCCAACAGTACACCAAGAACAAAGCGATGTAGGCTAACCCTGCTGCCTGTTTTACCACTAGCAACGTCGTACAACGTACCAAAGACTTTGTATTCTTCTTCTAACTTACTATTTTTCTCATGCAACACGGCAATATCTTTACGAACCTTTTCAAGGCGTTCAAATATTGAGCGTGTGGTATCAAGTTGATTCCTTACTTCAATATATTGCGTCTGCAGAGTGGTTAACCTGTCGTTAAACGACTCTAAATTAGGCCTTTCAAGATCTTTCAATGCATGATTTAAATCATGTAGTGTTTGCTCAAGCTTGGTTTGTGCCTGTTTGAAGCTGTCTATTTCTTGCTGCCAGGCTTGAAGTTCATCATCTCCCACTCGACTACTTAGATAATGGCTTTCATCCTCAAATTTACTCGCCTGTAGTGCCTCATTCCACGCTAATTCTGCTTGGCTAAGTTTTTGCTCTGACTCAGATAACCACTGCTTGTTCGTCGCTAAGTGACTTTCCGCATTTGATTTCTCCAATATCGCTTGCTGCAAAGCGTTTTGCGCCTTTTCTAAGCCTGTGTTCAAACTCAGAATTTGCTCGTTTGTCAGCAAAATTTCACGTTCAAGCAAGTCAGCGGAACTGTATTTTGGGTCAATAGAAGCTTGTAATTGAGCCAATTGTTCTTGGTTCGCTTTAACGGTTGATTCATTTGCCGCCATTTTATTCTGCAGCTCATGAATTTTATTTTCACCCACGACGCAGCGTTGATTAAGCTGTTCAACGTTCCTTTCTAGTTTTTCAATATCAATAGCTTGTAGACGTAGGAGTTGAGCATTAAGCGCTTGCAAATCATTTTGAACCGTCGAGATCTCAGATGTAGCATACTCACCCAACTCCTCTTTCAACTGGTTATACTGATTCTGATACTGACTAATGACAACGTTATGTTGTTCTAGCTGATTGCTTAGTTGGTTCAACAAGGTTTGAGCTTCTCGCTCTTTCGCTCTAGCCGCCTGAACTTGCTCTTTTGTAACGGCTTCTTCAACAAACGTTGTGGGGTTAGGATGCGTTTCGCTACCACACACCGGGCATGCTTCACCTGCTTTTAGTCGCTGCGCTAATACTGCTGCTTGAGCGTTGTGCCACTTAAGCTCTATCGTATCAGCGTCTTGTTGACACTGCATATAGCGCTGACTGGCTTCGTTTAGTGACTGCTGCTTACCTACAGTTAGCGCATTGAGTTTAGAGAGCTCTAAAGTAAGATCATGCAGCTTTTGTAGATCCTGTAGCAGCCGTTGTTTTTGTTTTATTTCCGCATCGATGCTGCCAATAAGCGCAACATCAACTCGTGCTTTCTCTAGCTCCTTCTGTCCCTGCTGGGCCTGTAACGTTAACTTATCTTTT